>JAGACP010000068.1 GCA_017614055.1 Erysipelotrichaceae bacterium
AAGAAACTGCTGCAGTTCAGACTGGACGACGGTTCAGGAAAAGAAAGGACCATCCTTTCAGGAATACATGAATTCTATGAACCGGAAGAGCTAATAGGCAAGACCTGCGTAGCGATCGTCAATCTGCCTCCTAGAAACATGATGGGCATAGATTCCGAAGGCATGCTGATAAGCGCCGTACACAACGAGGAAGGTCAGGAAAAGCTGCACCTGCTGATGTTGGATCCGCACATTCCTGCCGGAGCGAAACTCTACTAAACAAACCAAAACATAAATCAAAAACAAGCCCAGCCGGGCTTGTTTTCATATCCATATGATCAGTAAATCAGTCAGCGATGTATGGTCTCATCATATCCGCCTATACATCGTATGCCGCATCGGACAGGTGAAGACCGTCGGCCGTGTACACATCTTGTATATATCCTGAATCATCCACCAGCCGAGAATACAGATCCAGATATATCGCGCCTTTCTCTTCCGCTATCTTTGCGATGGCCTCGTTGAACGCAACGATGATCTCCGGAGAAGGATCGTCCTCTCCCGATTCGACCCTGCCTCTCGGCGTCACGCTCATGATATAAAGCTGAAAATCCCGCTGGGCTATGATGTTGTCGACAAGCACCCTGTAGTCTTCGATGCATTCATTCAGAGTACCGTTTCTCAAAGAATTGGTTCCAATCATCAGGAACACGTGCTCGGGCATTACCGTCCACAAAGTCGCAACCCGGTAGTTCATGGCCTTGATGGTATCGGAACAGACCCCCAGATTGCAGATGGTAAGGTCGGGAAAGACCTGGAAGAAGTTGCTCTTGTAGGTGATGCTGTCGCCCAGAAGAGCCACGTCGCAGTCGATCCTGAGCTGGTCCAGACACCTGTCCCAGCCGGTGATGAAATGTATCTGATGAGGAAGCTCGTCATAGGCTCCTTCAGGTATCTCGACTTTTCCGGAGTCGGAGCTGAGCTGTCTGAAATGACGCTCGACCAATATCGCCAGCGTTCCGGTCAGTAGAGACAGAACGACGACGAGAATGGAGATATATTTCACTTTTGTACGTCTTTTCGTGTTCATTTATAGGACCCCTCCCTGATTTATTATGAATTATATAACAGATAAGAAAGGTTTGCAGGAACGTGTTCGCAAAAGCGATGAAAATATCATACAATAACAATAGTAGCTTACAAGAAAAACAGGGAGATTGGCTGATGAGTACTGCTATACGTCTTGACTCTATCGTTAAGATCTATCCGGGTGTTAAAGCCCTGGACGAAGTATCTTTTTCGGTCGAAAAAGGACACGTACATTCGCTGGTCGGCGAAAACGGAGCCGGCAAATCCACGCTGATCAAAGTCATCAGCGGTGCCGAGGTCCCCAACAGCGGAACCATATATGTGGAAGAAGAACCGTATTCCCAGATGACTCCGGCGCTGTCCGGGCAGCTGGGCATCGGCGTCATATATCAGGAATACAATCTTGTACCTTCGCTTTCCGTTCTGGAAAACGTCTTTTTGGGTTACAAGGTCGGAGGAAAAGTATTCCCGGACAAGAAGAAGATGAGAGAAAGACTGGCCGAAGTCGAGAAGAAGCTGGATATCCGTCTCGATCCCGACGAGATGGTATCGATGCTTTCGGTAGCCGAACAACAGTTCGTCGAGATCGCCAAGTCCCTCGTCAGAAACGTTAAAGTACTTATAATGGACGAACCTAGTGCTACCCTTTCCAACAAAGACGTGGACAAGCTCTTCGACGTCATCACGCATCTGAAGGAAGAAGGCGTCACCGTCATCTACATATCCCACCGCATGGAAGAGATCTTCAGGATCTCCGACGACGTGACGGTCTTGAGAGACGGAAAACATATCTTTACCGGAAAGATAGACGAAGTCGATACGCATTCCCTGATATCGATGATGGTGGGCAGGGAGATAAACGAGACTTATCCGGAACGTCATACTCCGATCGGAGAGGCGGTACTGGAAGTCGAACATCTCTACGGAAACGGAGACAGGGACATATCCTTCACGCTGCACAAAGGCGAGATACTCGGTCTTGCGGGTCTGGTAGGCGCGGGAAGGACGGAACTGGCCAAGGTCTTATACGGAGCCGTTCCGAAGGAAAAGGGAGTCATCAGAGTCAAAGGCAAAGAAGTCGAATTCAGGAATCCCGAAGACGCGGTAGCCTGCGGCATCGGACTGATACCGGAAGACCGGAAAGGCGAAGGAGCCTTCCTCAACTATTCGATCCTGTGGAATTCCGTCGTCATGGCTCTCAAGAAAGACGCAAAAGGCATCTTCGTCGACGACAGGAAGCTGGAAGAGAAAGCCAGGAAGCTGTCGAAGACTTTCCAGATAAAAGCTCCGTCCCTGGAACAGCTGGTCCGCAACCTCTCCGGAGGAAACCAGCAGAAGACGGTGCTGGCGAAGACTTTCGCCGCCGATACGGACATCCTTATATTCGATGAACCGACAAGAGGCATCGACATCGGCGTCAAGCACGACATCTATCAGCTGATGAACGAGATCGCCGAAAGAGGCGTATCGATAATCATGATCTCTTCGGAAATGGAGGAACTGATCGGCATGAGCGACAGGATCATCGTACTGCACGAAGGAGAGATGATGGGGGAAGTGAAGAAGGAAGACTTCGATTCGCGTGAAATACTTAAACTTGCGTCCGGAATAAAGGAGAAAGACTGAAATGAAAAACAGAAACATCCAGAAGATCATCCGAAACAACATGCCGTGGCTCATCCTGCTGGCGGTATCGGTAATATTTTCTTTCATATCTCCGAACTTCTTCACGGTCGCCAACGTCATAAACATCCTCAACCAGAACGCCTACATAATCACCTGCGCCATCGGCATCACGCTGGTCATGATGGCCGGACAGATAGACCTTTCGGTAGGATATCAGATGTCGCTGATAGGCGTCACGATGGGCCTGCTGGTGCAGAAACTCGGCATGCCTACCCCGGTCGTATTCCTGATCGCGATTATCGAAGGCATCGTCCTTTCGGAGATCAACACCCTGCTTGCGCTTAAGCTCAAGATAACGCTGCTGATGGTTACGGTAGGAACGATGACGGTATACAACGGTATTTCGTTCACGATCTCCGAATCCAAGAACCTCAGCGGTTTCGACGACATGTTCAAGTTCGTCGCAAAGGGCTATATCGGACCGCTCCCGTTCGCAGTCATAGTCACGGCTATCCTCGTGGTCATAATGTCCATATTCCTGAACAAAACATACTACGGAAGATACATCTATGCCCTGGGAGGCAACGAGGAAGCAGCACGTCTTTCCGGCATCAACGTCAACAAGACCAAACTGATGATCGGATTCTTCGAGGGACTCTTCGTAGCTCTGGGAACGATCATGCTGGTATCGAGAGTCGGAACGGCCCATTCCGGAACGGGACCGGGAACCGAGTTCACGGTCATCACCGGCATCCTGCTGGGCGGCGTTTCGATCAGAGGCGGCGAAGGAAAGCTCTCCGGCGTCGTTGCAGGCATCCTGATCATGGCGATCCTGGCCAACGGCATGCAGCTGGCGGGATGGGGAACCTACGTGCAGTTCATCGCGAAAGGCATCATCATGCTGGCGGCGATCGGCTTCGACGTATATCAGATGACCCACCGCAAGCTCGTCGTCGACAAGACGAAAGACGAAAACGGCAATTAAACAGAAGACCTGTTTAATATAGAAAAAGAAAGGATAAACAATGAAAAAACTCTTACTTGTACTCATCAGTGTCCTGATGGTCCTGACTCTGGCCGCCTGCGGCTCACAGGGCGATTCGGGAAACAATGAACCGACACCTGCCGATGTAGATCCTAAAGAGATCGACAACAACCCTCACGGCACGACCGAGGGCCGTTTCCTGGCCATCTCCATGCCTACGCTGGCAGCTGACTTCTATGTTCAGTTCTGCGATCTGATCGAAAGTCAGGCTACCGAAGCCGGCATGAAGGTCACCCGCGAATCTGCCGACGGCAGCGTTTCAACCCAGATCACCCAGCTGGAGAACTTCAAGACCATGGGCGTTACCGACCTGATCGTCTGCCCGGTCGACGAGGAAGCCGTAAAGGAGACCCTGGTCTCTCTGCGTAAAGGCGGAATGAACATCCACTCATTCGCTTTCGAGTTCGGTCAGGACTGCTCATACTATGATTCATGCACGTCAGCAGACCAGAAGGCCATCGGCGAAAAGAACGCCGAGAACGCTTCTAAATGGATCGATGCGACATTCCCTGATGCCGAGGACAAGTCTGTCAAGACGGTCATCATCTCTCTGCCTGTATTCGAGGCAAACATCGCCAGAGACGAGGGTCTGCGTACCATCATCAACAACCCGAAAGTCGATCTGGTTGCCGAATATGAACTGACTGCAGAGGATGCCGTCCAGACCCAGAACTTCATCGACCAGATGATGATCGAACATCCGGATGTACAGGTCGTACTGTGCCACTTCGCATCAATCGCCCTGGCAGCAGACGAACAGCTCCAGGTATACCGCAATCAGCTTGATGTCGAGCACTTCGGCGTATTCTCGTGCGACTACGACGATACGCTGGTATCAAGGATGATCGCTTCTCTGGACAACGAATCATTCATCCGTGCAACAGGCACCTACAACCCGGCGCTGAACCTCGTATTCGAAGTCACGATGGGCATGCATGACGATGAACTGACCGCCAACAAGATCTTCTACTTCCCGGTCGTTTCATACACTGCTGAAGAAGTCGCCGGACAGTAAAACAAAACGGGCAAGCCCATCTTCGGATGGGCTTTTTTTGATAGAATGAAAGCATAAAATACAGGAGAGAAAACAATGTATCATCAGATCAAAGTCGAAGAAGAAAGACCGTGCGTCCTGGTCTACAACGATATCGTCTACGCCAACCGTCGAAGCCGCTGGGGCAGAGACTACCGTCCTTTAAGGATGCACATCCAGATGCCGATGTATTTCCACAGGGAAAACAGACCGACACCTTTGCTGATATGGCTTGAAGGAGGAGGATGGAGAAATTCATCGGCCGCTCTGCGCATTTCGGAAATGGGTTTCTTTGCGCTGCACGGCATAGCCGTGGCGAACGTTGAATACTCCGTGGATGCCGACAACGTCTGGCCGGTACAGCTTCAGGACGTCAAGGAAGCGATAGCCTATCTCAGAGACCATCATGAGGAATTCATGATCGATCCCGACCGCATCGCCATCGCCGGCGATTCCGCAGGAGGACACCTGGCAGCCATGGCCGCTCTTACAGGCGATCTGAAGGCAGCGATATGTTACTACACTCCGGGAGATTTTCCGAACATGAAGGAAGGTGCCGACGCTTTCAAGCTTGAGGACCTCCTGGTAGGCAAAGACATACATTCCGACGAAAAGCTGATGAAAGAGGTAGACCTGAGGGAATATGTCACCAAAGACTCTCCTCCGTTCATGTTCTTCCACGGCGACAACGACGCCCTGGTCGATCCTTCTTCCAGCAAGTGTCTCTACGACCTGCTTGAAGAAAACGGCGTCGAAGCGGAATACTATCTCGTCGAAGGCGCTGGACACTGCGATACTCTGTTCACCCAGGAAAGCATCCAGCAGATCGTGCTCGATTTCCTGAACAGACACGTATAAAACCATGACAAGGATACAGATAGATTATTATTCCACCGCCCTTTATTCCAACACGCAGGCGACAGTCGTGCTTCCCAACACCCACGAAGACTTTCTGGCCAGAGGCGTCAGAAGAAACGCTGAAGGAAAACTGAAAGTCCTGTGGCTGCTTCACGGAATGGGGGACGACCACAGTTCCTGGATCAGGAACACCAACCTGGAACGCTATGCCCTGGCCAGAGGCATCGCGGTGATATGTCCGTCAGTCCCCGTCCAGAGTTTCTATACGGACATGGCCGACGGACCGGCCGTCTTCCGCTATGTGGCGGAGGAACTGCCGGCTTTCATGAGGGAGACTTTCCCTCAGCTGTCCGACAAGAAAGAAGATAACTACATCATGGGCCAGTCGATGGGCGGATACGGATCACTGAAAATCGGTCTTACCTATCCTGAACGCTATCAGGCGATAGGATGCCTGTCTTCGGGAAATCTCATCGAGATGGAACTGCCGCCAAGACCAAAAGAAGAGAATTTCCTTACACCGCTTTACGGCGTGGGAAGGAACGCCTTCGGCACCGAAACCATGAAGGAAAACCTTGGAACGAAGCACGACATAAAGTTCCTGCTGGAAGAAGCCTTCAAGAATGGAAAAGACATCCCTGACATCCACATGGTCTGCGGAACGGAAGACTTCATCAAAGATCTTTCCGATGCGCTTGCGTCTTTCTTGAAGCAGAAAGCGGAAGAAGACAGATTCGCCCTCACCTATGAGACGGGCCCGGGACAGCACGACTGGGATTTCTGGGATCACTGGCTCCCGATCCTGCTGGATGAGATGGGACTGGATTCCCTGTTCTAGGACAACAGATCCATGATATTTTACCTTGTAAGACACGGACAGACCGACTGGAACATTCAAAGAAGGATACAGGGAAGTTCCGACATCCCTATGAACGAAACGGGAATCAGCCAGATGAACCACCTTGCGGACAGGATAGTCGAAGAGGGGATCACGTTCGACAGGATGATCGCCAGTCCGCTTGAAAGAGCCAGAAGAAGCGCCGAGATAATCGCTGAAAAGACCGGATTCAGGGACATCGTCTTTGATGAAGACTTTGTGGAAAGAAGCGCCGGCATCATGGAAGGAAAGACATGGACTCCCGATCTCGATCTGGAAGATCCGGAATACAAGGCGGAAACGGTGAAACAGTTTCTTGAAAGAGCCGAAAGAGCACTGGGCAAATATACGTTCGTGGAAGACGAAAAGATAATGATCGTCTCTCACGGCGCGATGATCACGGCGCTCAGGACCGTGCTGTCTGACTACAAGATCGATCTGCACGACAGGAGCGTACCCATCATCCAAGGGAACATCCTGTGCTGCGTGAAAGAAAAAGGAAAAGAAACGATCTTCTTCAACCTGTTTCAGGACTGATACATGACTGTATAGCAAGATCGAAAGCCTTTTGAAGAAAAAGGCTTTTTTGAACAACAAAACAGCGAAACATCATACAATAAATACGGAGGGAAACAACATGAACGAAATCATGCATGCGATAGTCCTGACCGGGCCGGGTCAGGTAAAGATACAGGAATTCCCGATGATACCGTCACTTGATCCGGACAAGCTTCTGATCAGGACGGAATACTGTGCCCTGTGCACCTATGAACAGAGGATCTTCTCGGGCGTACACAAGACGGAGTTTCCGTGCATCATGGGCCACGAGGTCAGCGGATATGTCGTGGAGGTCGGAAAAGACCTTCTGGATAAAGGGTGGAACGTCGGCGACAAGGTCGTCGTAGGTTCCGATCTGCCGTGCGGATCGTGCTACTACTGCCGTACGGGCGACAGCCAGAGCTGTCCGCACTTCAATTCCGACCAGACTCTGCCGGGTTCTCCGCTTCCCGGTTCGGCAGCCCTGCAGGAATATCTCATGGAAGGTCCTCACAGCGTATTCAGATACTATGACGTTTCCGCCGAGGAAGCCTGCCTGATCGAACCGATCTCCTGCGTCCTGCACAGCGTGGAAAGCGCCGAGCCGCAGTACGGCGACTATGCCGTCATCATCGGAGCAGGCATGATGGGACAGCTGCACATGCAGCTGGCGAACCTCAAAGGCTGTATCACCATCGTTATTGACATGAACAAAGACAGACTCAGGCTGGCCAAAGAACTTGGTGCAGACTACGTCATCGATCCGTCAGACGAAGATGCGCTGGCAAAGGTCATGGAATATACCCATCAGCTTGGAGCCGGCATCGTTTTCGATACGACGCCGATCGCGGAAGTCGCAAAAGACAGCCTGAAGTACCTCAGCTACAACGGCAGACTAGTCATCTACAGCGGCATCTATCCGAACAAGCCGATGGAAGTCGATCCGCACGAAGTCCACAAGAAAG
>JAGACP010000069.1 GCA_017614055.1 Erysipelotrichaceae bacterium
GACCGTTTCTTAGGATGAGAGAAAAGGAAGCAAGTAATGATCGAGGTAAACAAAGTCGTTCTGGTCGGCAGACTGACCAAGGATATCGAACTGAGGAAGACGCCGAGCAACGTATCGGTATGTGATTTCACGGTTGCGATAAACAGAAGGTTCAATTCTTCTCAGAATGGCGAGAAGACAGCCGACTTCATCAACTGCACGGCCTGGAGGCAGTCGGCCGATTTCCTGGCCAGCTATGCCGGCAAGGGCACGGTGGTGTATGTCGAGGGCAGGATCCAGAACAACAATTACGACGGTCCCAACGGAAGAGTCTATCAGAACATCGTCGTTGCCGACAACGTTCAGATCATGAACAGCCGCAGTACGACAACTGGTACGACCTACAGCGAACCATCGTATCAGTCTCAGCCCGAGACTTTTACCCCAAGCGCAGACAGTGACTACAGCGAAAGCGTCGACGACGGTTTCGAGAGCACACCATCACTGGAGATATCCAGCGATGACCTGCCATTTTATTAAAGAAAGGAACATGTATCATGGCTTACAGAAAACAGAGAGTCGGATTCAAGAAAGTCTGTTACTTCACCAAGAACAAGATCGAATATATCGACTATAAAGATGTCGAACTGCTGAAGAAGTTCATCTCGCCTAACGGCAAGATCACTCCGAGGCGCGTAACAGGCACGAGCGCAAAATATCAGAGGATGCTGTCGACGGCTATCAAGAGAGCCCGCCAGATGGCACTGCTTCCATATATTGCCGACTAATGAATAACCTCCACAGTTGTGGAGGTTTTTTTACCTGCGAAATTATCTTATAATTATATAGATATGAACAGAACGAAGAAAATAACCCAGGGAGCGATGATGCTGGCCATCATCGGAGCCCTCATAGGAATAGACCGCATAAGCGCATACTGGTTCTCGGAACTGATCGTTCTGATGATACCTGTAGTGCTGATAATGTACTGCGCGCTTTATACGCTGAAGGACGGTCTTGTGCTGAGCGTCGGTCTTTTGATCATCAGTTTTCTTCTGGGCAACTTCCAGTTCACTTATCTGCTTTACGTGCCTGTGGGGATAGCCACGGGTCTTGCGTATTCATTCGGTGTGAGCAGGAATTTCGACAGGACGAGGCTTCTGATGACGGCCATAGCCGTATATGTGGTGGGCGAGGTCATCTGCAGCTTCATCGTCTATCCATTGATGGGATTCCCTCTGGCTACCATGATAGAGGAATACAAGCTTACGCTGTCGGAGACGGGCCTGCTGACCAGCATGAACATGGTCGAGGCCTTCAGCAACATCGGTGTCGATTTCAGCAAGATCATCGTCGTAATCTACATCATCTCCATCATCCTGATGGGTATCATGGAAGGCGTGCTCATCCATATCGTCAGCATCTTCCTGCTGAAGCGTTTCAAGATCAAGGATCTCGGCAGGATAAACATCTTCGACATCAAGCCTAAACCGCTGGTCGCCTATCTGGCGCTGTTTGCGCAGTTCGGTCTGGTTCTGGCAAACAAGGTTGACAACGAGATACTGTACTACGTGCTTCTCAGCATCGCGATCATAGGCATAATTGTGCTGTTCTACTACGGATATCTGTTCCTGGTGCTTTTCGGTTCCATCGTGCTGCACAGGAACATCGGTGCGTTCCTCATACTCATAGCGTTCTTCGTTCCGGTACTGCTTTCGGGCGTGCTGCTGCTCGGCTATCTGTACGGAGCGGGACCTTTGAGAAACTATCTTGAAAGCAAGGTCAGGGGCCAGCAATGAAAAAGAGGACTTTCATAAGAGTATTCACGGTCGTGACCATCCTGACGGTGGTCGGCGCACTGCTGGCGATGTATTTCCTGTTCCACACGGACATCTTCCTGGCGGCGGGAGTGGCGCTGGTGATGCTGATAAACATCCTGGTGCTGTATTTTTCTGTCGACTCTCTTCGCATCGAAAGTTCCAGGGAGATCGAAAGCAGTCTGGATGCCGTGAACAGCCAGCTGTACAAGGACGGCGATCTGGGCATCCTGATGTTCGACGAGAACTATGAGATTACCTATCAGTCAGAGCTTTTCAGAAACAGGGACATTAATCACTACGGGGAGAAGCTTCTGAACTGGCTGCCCGAACTGCAGGACATGCTGGACAATGAATCTGCCGCCGAGACGGTGGTCATCAATGATGAGAAATATCTGGTCAGAAGGATAGAAAGATCCAATGTCCTTACTTTCAAGGACATCACGGCTGAGTACGATCTTGTCAGAAGGATCGATGACGACGCGTATGTGCTTGGACTTCTAAGCTACGACAACTATGATGAATCGAACATATCGGAGGACGATCTGTCGTTCATCAATTCAAACATAAAGATACCGGTCATGGATTACTTCAAGAACTTCGGCGTCGTCACCAAGACGCTGAGAAACGGCAGGGTACTGCTGCTTCTCAACGAGAAGATCTTCTCGCAGATCCTCAATGACCGTTTCTCGATACTCAATACGGTCAGAAGAGTATCGAAGGATTCGAACCTGGGCGTAACCTTGTCGTTGGCATTCGCCAGGGGCAGCGAATCATACAGCGAATTGGACAAGAATGTGCAGAGTCTGCTGGAGCTTGCCCAGACAAGAGGCGGAGACCAGGTGGTGGTCAGAAAGACCGGAGAGGATGCGACTTTCTACGGCGGAACGAGCGAAGCCAGGGAGAAGGAAAGCAAGACCAAGGTCAGGGTGACCGCCAACACCGTCAAAGACCTTATAGACAAGTCCGTCAACGTCATCATCGTCGGACACAGGGACATGGATGCCGACTGTCTTGCCGCATCGCTGTGTATGTCCAACATAGCGATGTCGATGGAGAAGCCTACATACATCGTGACCAGATCCGGAGGGGTCGAGTCGATGATAGGCGACGTCATGAAGAAGTTTTCTAGAGTGCTTGAGGAGAAGCATCATTTCATATCTGAGAACGAGGCGATGGACGTGCTGAACGACGACAGCCTGGTGATCATGGTCGATCATCACAGCGCCGCGCAGTCAAACAGCCCGAATCTGCTCAGACAGGCGGGCAGGATAATCATCATCGATCATCACCGCCGTCAGGCTGATCTGGATGTCGTGCCGCTGATGGTGTATCTTGAAGCATCCGCTTCATCGGCGTGCGAGATAACCAGCGAATTCCTGCCTTATTTCGGAAAGAACATAAACATAACGCCTGAAGAGGCGAACATCATGTATCTGGGTCTTTTGATCGATACCGACCGTTTCAGGGTCAGGACCGGTTCGAGGACCTTCGATGTCGCCAAGCAGCTGAGGAGATACGGCGCGGATCCTATTCTGTGCGATGAGCTGTCGCAGGAACCTTACGACAACATCATCCAGCGAAGCAGGATCATCGATGCCGGCAAGGCATACAAGAACGACATCATCGTATCTGCGTTATATGAAGGAAGATATCCGCGTTCGATAGCTTCCCAGGCCTGCGACACCATGGTCAAGGCCAGGGAGATCGAGGCGGCATTCGTCATCTGCATGACCGACAGGGACGAGACGATCATCTCGGCGAGATCGAAGGGAAAGATCAATGTCCAGGTGATCATGGAGAGGATGCACGGAGGCGGACACATGACGGCAGCTGGTCTGCAGGTCAGCGATGTCAGCGTAGCGAAACTGGAAGCGGAGCTTTACCAGACTTTGGACGAGTATTTTGAAGGAGACGGAAATGAGAGTAATACTGCTGAGTGATGTTCCCAAACTGGGAAAGAAGGGCGATATCAAGACGGTCGCCGACGGACACGGAAGGAACTATCTGATCGCCAGAGGTCTGGCCGTCATGGAGTCTGAAGCTTCAAGGAAAGTCCTGGACAAGCAGAAGGAAGAAGCAGACAAATTGGATGCCAAAAAAAGAGCGGAAGCCCTGAAACTCAAGGAACTTCTTGAGACCAGAAGTTATGAATTCAAGGTCAAGGCCAAAGAGGGAAGAGTGTCGGGATCCATCTCTACGAAGCAGATCGAAGAGAAACTGAAGGCCGACGGCATCGAGATAGACAAGAGGAAGATCAAGGACGGCGGTCCTTTGAACGAACTTGGTACCTATGACGTGAAGATAGAACTGTACAAGGATGTCATCGGCACGATAAAGGTCATACTGGTGGAGGAATAAGATGAGTCAGAAGAGCGTTCCATATTCTTTAGAGGCTGAGGAGGCCCTGCTGGGCAACATTCTTTTGTATTCCGATGTCATGAGACAGTGCGTCGATGCGGAGATCTACACCGATGATTTCTACTACGAGAAGCATCAGACGATCTACGGCGTCATGCGTTCGATGTACGAGAACGGCGAGAAGGTGGATACCGTATCGGTTTCTACAAAACTTAAGGACTTCGGCGTATTCGACAAGATAGGCGGACTGGAGTATCTGATGCATCTGACGCAGTCGACCATCTCCAACGTCAACACCAAGGAGTATATTTCCATCATCAAGAACAAGTCGCTGGCGCGCAAGCTCATCAGAGTCGGAGAGGAGATCTCC
>JAGACP010000007.1 GCA_017614055.1 Erysipelotrichaceae bacterium
AGTCTTCCGTCATGGTATCTGATGTTCAGATAGCTTTCATCGCTCTCGTCGTATTCGAGGACGACTTTGTCTTCCGCAGAAGGAAGTATCTCATAGTTGTAGGATACGTTCTCGATATCCAGATCTTTCAGATAATCGTATTCAAGACGGCTGCTCTGTGTCTGCACGATCGATCTTTCTTTCGTTTCAGGGACATCGTCATCGGCGAAGCTTCTGGCGATGTCTGCAGGATCGCCGAGCGCACTCAGCACATCCTCCAGTTCTTCTCCGTTGTCCAGACGGTCATTGATCATCTCCTGGATGAAATCCATGATACCTTCCCTGTCTTCTATGTGACGGACCGTCAATTCTTCATTGAGTCTCGTCAGGAATTCATTCAACATCTTTCTTTACCTCCCTGGCTATGTAGTTGTAGATATTCATAAGTTCCTTGAAATCAAGCAGATATTCCTTTATCCTCTCCTGCCCTTTATCGGTTATGCTGTAGAACTTCCTCAGTCTGCCGTTGTGTTCCACGGAATACGACTGCAGGCATTCGTTCTGTTCCAGCCTTCTTAAGATCGGATACAGCGTGGATTCGGAAATATCGACGACTTCATCAAGCGACTGGATGATCTTGTATCCGTAGGAATCCTGCTTCATCAGTGCAGCCAGGACACATACTTCCAGCGAACCTTTTTTAAGCTGAGCGTCCATCTTATACCTCCTTACACATAATACTATACATAGCATAGTATAAGATGTCAAGAAAAACATCGCTCGGGATGTTTTCTTACATGTCGTATTCTATGTCGTAGGTATGTATCTTCTTCAGTCTTCTTTTCACGAACGGAGTCATGACCAGCACGACGACTATCAGGCCTATGATCAGTTTCGACAGTGTGCGGTACAGTCTGTATCTGTCCCAGATCATCGGCATGATCAGATCGCATACGCTCATGATCAGGCTTCCGATGAATACAGTGATGATCGTCTTCTTGTTGAAGATCTTAGACCACGGAAGATCCGGGAACAGCAGCTTCACGGCCGCGGCTATGACCGCCAGAAGGACGAGATTCTGCAGCAGGAAACTGACGATGAGATTTCCCAGAGGAGTAAGTATGCCTCTGTATATCAGTTCCAGCAGGAACAGCACGCCGTTGCCCGCAAACCAGAGAGGTATGCAGAGTATCGCTCTTATCCTTACAGGTATCATGTATATGAAATTGCGGAATCCTGTCCTGACGTGATAGGCCAGCGAGTTGTCGATCGGCTGATCGTATTCTTCCCTCAGCGGTTCGGGATCGTCAAGGTGTCCGTCAAGAACATCTTTCGGAGAATCGAAAGTGCCCGCCAGCAGAACGCTTGCGGAAGTCAGGCCGGCCAGGATGCCCAGTTTTATCTTTTTCTTCCTGGAGTCTTTTTTACCCATGTCAACATTATAATACTTTCCTGATGTAATATATAGTTGATGGAAAAGATAGAGACAGTATCGGAGGCCCTGCTGATGATGAAGGACGGATATCCTGTCACTCTAAACAACAAGGATTTCTTTATCTTCAGGAATGGACGGATACATCATTACGACAGCGGGACGCACTTCAGCCTGTCGGAAAAGGATTTCGTGGAGCTGTACAAGAAAAACAGTTTCTTCGTCATGGAAGAAACCGTTCAGATCGATGAGACCAAGGATGAAGCGTATTACCGCTACTACCGCAAGTGATCAGTTCTTTTTATAGATAAGTCCCAATACCGTTCCCGAAAGACCGCCGATGATGTGGGTGATCTGGGAAATGTTGTCGGCTTCGGTCATGCCGTTGTATATCTCCTGGCCGATCCATATCGCGGCTGCCAGGATCAGTGTGATCGGTATGCCGTTTTCTTTTCCGGTGATCGAAGCAAGCAGGATGAAGGCGAATACCACGCCGCTTGCGCCCAGAAGCATGATGTCCGGCTGGATGATGTTGTGGACGATGCCCGTGACAAGCGCGGTCGTGACGATGACCGTGATGAGCCTGTCATGATACTTCTCCTCAAGCATCGGTCCGAGCAGCAGGATGTACATCATGTTGCTGGCCAGATGGTTGAAGCTGTTGTGTCCGAAAACATGGCAGATCAGTCTGACGTAGGTCATCGGATTGAGCAGTGATGAACCGTAGGTGGAGAATACCATCACGGTCGAAAGATCGGCCGTCAGATATGAAAGACCGTAGGCGATCACACAGATCGCCACAAAGCCAAGGGTTATCGGTGCATTGAAATAAATGCTGAATCTTTTTCTTTTCATATAGATATTATTGCATAAAAAAGAAGCTGCAGGACAGCTTCTTACATATTTGCCATTATCACGGCTCTCAGATCTGATACGCCGTCTTTTCCGGCATTTAGCAGTTCCTCCACCGTTTCCGTACCGGCTTCCCTTGTGGCCAGCACCTGCAGTATCATCGGCAGGTTGAGACCGGTCAGAACCTGGATCCTGTCGCTCTGCAGGTCTTCGCCCAGTATCCTTGCCATGCAGTTGCATGGAGAACCGAACAGCATGTCGCAGAAGACGATGACGCCGTCGCCGGTATCGATCTCGTCGATCGCGCTTTTCAGAACTTCGATGAAATCATCGGGGTTGTCGTTGGCGTCGAGGCAGCATGCCTTGATCTGTTCCTGTTCGCCGAAAAAGAGTTTAGATGTTTCCAGTATACCCTGTGCCATCGGGCCGTGGCTGGTTAACAGAATACCTTTCATATTGACCTCCAGTTATATAATCAGTATAACATGCAGATGATATAATGAAATCAGATAAAAGGGGGAAAGATCATTATATGGATGTAATGAAACGATATTTCGAACTGATCAAGTCCACCGTCAACGATACCTATGAGGATCAGAAGGACAGGATCAGGGAAGTCGCAGGTCTTTTCGGTGACTGCATGGAAAACGGGGGTGTCGTCCAGCTTTTCGGCGTAAGACACGGCGAAGAGTTCATGAACGAGCTCAACTACCGTGCGGGAGGCATAGCTCCGTTCCATGGCCTGAAGCTGAGAGACATGATGCTCAAGAACATGATCTCGCAGGAAGACATCGACAGCGGTGCGATCTATTCCGATCTGTCGGTGATAGACAGGTTCTATGATGCGTTCGAGATGGACGACAGGGACATGTACTGTCTGGTCAGTTTCTACGGCAACGAACCGCTGACGGTCGAGATAGCAAGAAGAGCCAGGGAAAACGGCCAGAAGGTCGTGGCGGTCGTGAACAAGAAGTCATACGACGCAGTCGGAGGAACGCTGCTGGACTATGCCGATGCGTATCTGGACATGGCCAGCGAGGAGCCTGACATCGCCATGACGATCAATGACGTCAAGGTCGGTCAGATAAGTTCCACAGTATCCAACGTCATCGCGCAGATGCTTACGGCCGAGATATACGACTACTTCGTCAGCAGAGGAAAGGAAGCCCCTGTGCTGCTTTCCGCGAACATCAAGGGTTCCGATGTCCACAACAACTCGCTGACTGACCCATACGGAAGGAGAGTACGCTAATGATAGACGCCAGGACATTCAAAGACGAGATCACGGTACTGCTCGATCAGCTTTACGACAGCCAGAAGGATAATCTTGAACTGATGGCCCAGGCCTTCAGGAAATGCATAGAGGAGGACGGCGTCGTCCATGTGTTCGGTTCCGGACATTCGGTCGGACTGGGCATCGACATAAAGGACAGAGTCGGATCCCTGGTTCCGATCCACATCATGGAGATGGCCGACTTCGTGACGAAGGGAGGCATCCCCGCCGAAGAGTTCATGGACCCCAAGAACATCTTCGAAAGAAAGCCGGGCGTAGCCCAGAAGCTCTATGATCTCTACGACATAAAACCTCAGGACATCTTCGTGGTCATTTCCAACTCAGGCATCAACGGCATCGTCATCGACATCGCCGATCTTGCCAAGAAGAACGGCCACAAGGTCATCATCATTACTTCCATGAAACATACGCTGGCCGAGGAGCCCCGTCATCCGAGCGGCAAGAAGCTCTATGAATTCGGCGACATCGTCGTCGACAACTGCGGTCCGCACGGAGATGCGCTGATCCAGACCGACGGCGTCGCCAAGGTCTGCTCGGTGAGTTCCATCTGCAACAACTGCATCGCCCAGTCCGTGGCCGCAAGGACCATCGAACTGCTGGAAGAGGACGGAGTCGAGCTTCCGGTCCTCAACGGAAACGAAGAACACGATACATATCTCAAGAAGAAATATGAAGGGAGAGCCTAGATATGATTTATGAATATGGCGACAAGATAATAGAACTGCTCAAGGTCGCTGAAGAGAAGAACAAGGACGTCATCATGCAGGTGGCGGAGAAGTTCGCCGAGAACATCGAGAACGACAAGATCATCCATACCTTCGGTACGGGTCATTCCCACATGCTGGGCATCGAACTGTTCGCCAGAGCCGGGGGTCTCGGGAACGTTGACGCCATGCTGGACCCGGACACGCTGACTTCGTTCGGTGCGGGAAGATCCGGAGCCATGGAGAAGACCTCGGGAGTATCCGATGTCATCTATGATTCATACGACATCGAACCGGGCGACATCATGATCATCACTTCCAACTCCGGCAGGAACGCCATGCCTATCGAGATGGCCATGAGATG
>JAGACP010000070.1 GCA_017614055.1 Erysipelotrichaceae bacterium
CGCCGATCGTTGAACACATGGCCATCTTCTCGCGCGCTTCGACATCGCTTCCGTCATTGCAGACTCTTTCGATGTTTTCTGCGAACAGCTTCATTCCCTTCAATGAGAAGAGCTCCGAGAAATCGTTGGCCTTGGTCCCCACATATGCTTCGAAACAGTGTGCGAAGGCATCGATGCCGGTAAGAGCCGTCGTCTTGCGCGGAACGGTCATCGTCAGCATCGGATCGCACAATGCTCTATTGGGAAAGATCAGGTCAGACTTTATAGTCGCCTTGGCATGGGTCTCATGATTGGTTATGACCGAATAACGGGTCACTTCCGAACCTGTTCCCGAAGTCGTAGGTATGGCGATTAGAGGAAGCAATTGCTTCTCTATCTTTCTCTTCATGCCTTCCTTGCGGTTGATGTAGTCCCAGGCTTCATAGCCGTTGGTGGCCACGACATTGACCGCCTTTGCCGAGTCGATGGCTGATCCTCCGCCTATGCCGATGATGACATCGGCCTTCTTCTCCGCACACAATGCAGCGCCTTCGTTGATGTCGTTGTCTCTTGGGTTAGGGGTGACACGGCTGAAGAAAGTCACTTCTCTTCCTTCCAGCAGTTCCTCGATCTTGTGCTGCAGAGGTCCGTCCGCAAAGAACGGATCCATCACGACGAATACATTTTTGCCATATGAATCGACTATCGCGGGCAGCGTTTCCAGAACGTCCCTGCCGCAGTCGACCATGGTCGGACAGAAAAACGTCTTCATGGTCTTACTCGGGAAGCTCGTCCTTGACGATGTATATGCCCTTGGAAGTGCCCATGCGGGTAGCGCCCGCTTCGATCATCTCGTCGCATATCGCTCTGGTGTTTATTCCGGTGGAAGCCTTGACCTGCATTCCCGGTGCGATGTTTTCCTTCATGAGCTTCACATCGTGAGCGGTTGCTCCGCCCTTGCCGAAACCGGTCGAAGTCTTGACGAAGTCGGCTCCGGCTTCCGTCGCCAGCTGGCAGACTTTTACTTTCTCTTCATCGGTCAGTTCGCAGGTCTCGATGATCACCTTCAGCAAGGCTTTCGGATGACACACGTCGACGACTGCCTTGATGTCATTCAGGACATAGTCGTAATCCTTGTCCTTGAGCCTTCCGACATTGATGACCATGTCTATCTCTTCGGCGCCGTTTTCGATCGCTTCGGCAGCTTCGGCAGCCTTCATCTTCGTCGTATTCTGACCCAGAGGGAAACCGATCACCGAACAGGTCTTCACTCCCGAACCCTTCAGCTGTTCCGCTACATAGGCGACGTTGCACGGATTGACGCACACGCTGGCGAAATGATATTCCTTCGCCTCGTCGCAGAAACGCTTCACGGTCTCAAGCGACGTGCCTATCTTCAGAACGGTATGATCCACGTATTTTGCATAATTTGAATCGTAAGCCATGTTTACTCCTTAGAATTCCATCTTCTTGCGTACGTTGACGAAAGAATCGCAGCAGACATTCTCGACCGTCTCCGTCATCTCCTCGAGAGTCATGTAGTCGGCTCCGCCCATGACCTCCATCAGGACCGGAAGGTTGATGCCCGTAAAGCACTGCAGCTTGTAGCCCTCGTCGATCAGCTCATGCATGGCAAGAGTAGCCATGTTGAAGGGGGAACCCATCAGCATGTCCACGAAGATCATCATGCCGTCTTCCGTGCATTTCTCTCTGATGACTTTCTCGATCCTGTCCTTGAGTTCCTCGATGGTATCGCCCGGATTCAGACTCAGAGTGGAGATCTTCTCCGCTCCGTCGCCGAAAAACATCTGGGCGCTGTCCTTCAGGCCATCGGCCAATGCTCCATGTGACACAATAAGAATGTTGATCATAATGTTATCCTTTCACGTAAAATTTATACTTCTTGAACAGCATGCTGTTCGCATCTATGGCTGAACTTGCGGTAAGCTGACTGAAGACGGCTCTGGCCTTTATCAGAGCCACACCCGTCTTTGTGATAAGATCCTTCAGTTTCTCTTCCTTTTCATCCGTCAGCTGGGAAACGAAGTAGCGGGCCAAAGATACCGTATCGTTCTGCAGCGCTTCCGCCTTCTCCTCGCCTATCATGTCTTTCTTGAAGCTTCTGTTTTCCTTGAAGAAATCCATCAGCCTGTGATAGTACTCCTTGCTGGAGATGAGGGCGTCCGTATCGGATCCGCTCATCGAAGCATAGACCTTGTCGACCACCTCGTTCTCGACGCTGTCTTTCACCCTGGCATGCATGGCGGCTTCCCGGAAAGACTGCATGGCGATTATCAAAAGTATCGTCTTCAGCTCAAAAGAGATCTTGTAAGGCTCCGCCCTGGATGAAAGAGGCAGGTAGATATCGTCCTCGCTGATGATCTGGTCATGCAGGGAAGAAATGATGTCCGTCCAGGTCTCGACATATTCATCCATGTTCATCTGTATGGTCATTCTTTTATTCATAGATCCCCTTTTTGAAACCGGCAAGCCTGAGGCTCGTCGGTATCTAAACATATCTTAGAGAAAACCACCCGTTCTCACGGGTGGCATAAGTTATTCGCAGGATGCTGAGTACATCGCTTTGCAGATGACGACTTTCCTGTCGTATATGTCCTGACAAAGCTGCGGCAGTCCTTCGACACTCGAACGGTGCGTGACCAGATCGAGCACCTGCATACGTCCGTCGTCCATGCACTCCATCGTGAAATGCCATTCGTTGATCGGCGTCTCGGCATAGTGCTGATTCCAGATTCCCTGCAGGGTTATCTCCTTGCGCAGCAGCGTGCTGTGATCCTTCAGGGTTATCACGGTATCCTTGTGAGGATTGCCCATCAGAACGATCGTTCCCTTGGTCCTGACAACGCGGATGCAGTTGCACAGACCCGGACCTGTACCCGTTCCTTCGACGACGACATCGGCCATGTGGCCGTTCGTAAGTTTCCTGATCTCTTCGACGATATCGCAGTTCATGCTGTTGACGACCGTCTCGCCGTGATCGATACCGAACTGGACTTTCTCATCCACGACATCGACCAGGATAGGCTTTGCACCGAAGATCTTCACCCAGCGGGCAGCCATGATGCCGATAGGACCGGCACCGAAGATTACCACGTGATGACCCGCAAAGACATTGCCCTTGCGGATCGCGAGCTGAGCCACGGTACAAGGTTCGACCATGCCGAACGTATCATCGTCCAGATCCGGATTCTTCGATTCTACAAAGTGCCATGCGGACGGCACGAGGCAGTATTCCGCAAAGCCGCCGTCGCTGCGCGAGCCGAGATAGTCATAGTCCTCGCACATCGCATAGTCGGCAGTCAGACACGCATCGCACTTCCTGCAAGGTATGCAAGGGAAGATCGC
>JAGACP010000071.1 GCA_017614055.1 Erysipelotrichaceae bacterium
CGACGGCGTACTGACATACGACTACCTGCGCATCTCCCCCAATGCCGTGGAAGCTCTGGAAGGACTCAGAGCCAAGGGACATCATCCTATCCTTTGCACGGGAAGAGGCACGGTCAGCGTTCCCCAGGTTTTCCTCGACCACAGCGACGGCTGGATAACCCTTGCCGGATGCGCGTGCCAATATGAAGGAGAGACCCTTTTCAGCCACGCCATGGACAGGGACAAAGTCGTATCAATACTCAGAGAAGCCCAACAGACGGGCGTCTCCATCTATCCCGAATCCGACGACTGCGTCTATGCTTTCAATTTCAAAGAAAACGAAACAAACGATCTTGAACAGCTCATGGGAGAGATCTCCGATACATTCGTCAGAAACACGGACGAATGGATAGAGAAACACTATGACGCCGAGATATGCAAATTCAGCTTCACCGCATTCTGGCTCGACAAAGTCAGACAGTTCAGCTGTCTCAATGACGACTGCATCCTGGTCGATACCGCCGACGGATACTACGAGATCAACCAGAAAGCCATATCCAAAGGAACGGGCATCAAGGAATTCCTCTCCATCATCGGATCGGATCCCAAAGATGCATACTGCTTCGGCGACAGCGACAACGACCTGGAAATGTTCGAAGTATGCGGATACCCCATAGCCACAGGCAACGCCCTCGATTCCATCAAAGCCAAAGCCCGCATGGTTACCGAACCCGCCAGCAAAGGCGGTGTATACAAGTTCCTCAAGGAACAGAAACTCATAGACTGATAAAAGCGCTGACGAAACAGCGCTTTCATTATTCTTTCAATTGTCATAGAATAATACTTGTGTTTGATGCATTCCTGTTAGGCATAGCCCTGGCCATGGACTCCCTCACGGTCTCCATCGTCAACGGCCTGAAATACCACAACTATGACCGCAAGGCCATGTTCATAAGCTCACTGTCGTTTGGGCTTTTTCAGGGTCTCATGCCCCTCATCGGATATATACTGTTCATACCGATAATCACATATATCGAAAGATATGACCACTGGGTGGTCCTCGTCGTCCTTTCCCTTCTCGGTCTCAACATGATCAGAGAATCCCTTGAGAAAGAAGAGATAGAAGAATCATCCGCAGAGTTTACCTATAAACTGCTGCTGTTTGAATCCATAGCTACGGCGATAGACGCCCTAAGCTCGTGCGTCGTCCTTCCGGACTTCTCCATAAGCCCGTATCTGAGCTGCTTCATCGTCTTCCTGTGCACATTCGTCATCTGCCTGATAGGGCACTCCCTGGGCAAGAAGATAGGACTGCTGCTGAAAGACAAGGCGGGGATCCTGGGAGGAACCATCCTGATACTCCTGGGAGTGAAATGTGTCCTGGAACACTTGAATATAATATAAACAAAAAAGCTCCTCGGAGCTTTTTTGTTATCGATGACTTATTTCATGACTGCGAAAGCGAGTACTTCATTGTCTGCCATTCTGCATCCCGACAGGGCTTCGGCTATGCCGCACATCCCGTCGACTATCCTGTATTCGATATCCTTCCAGGTCTTGGTGATGCTGTGGGCTGCCAGGAAGTCGTCAACGCCGACTTCGCTGTGCTCGTTGTATACCAGATAGATCTTGTCGGAATTGTCGTCCAGATAGTTCCATCCGGTCAGATAATCCTGATCCTTCGGCAGATGGTTCTTATACAGCACGATACGGTTTCTGCGCGTTTCCGGCTCGTTTCCGTTATATGAGGCGGAGCCAAGATACGTATCTCCGTTTTCATCCTTGTATAGAAGTACGATGTTTTCGAACATGTCAAGGTTGTCATCGAATCTAACAGTTTTTTCCATGATTCTGTACCTCCAGCAAGTATTATGGACAAACACAGACAAGCTTTCAAGCACTTTTCTGAAAGTAATCGCTATCATTTTTCATGTATGCCTTTACATAATAAAAACATATCTCCGGATTGAATGATTACAGGAGATATGTCCGTGATCACAGACTCTTCTTTACCAGTTCAGGATCGTTTATCGCGTTGTCCAGAAGCCTGCTTAGGAATCCCGTATAACCTTTGCCGGTAGCCCTTGCCTTAAGCAGCGTATCGGCGGAGATCCTCAGGGCGACGAGCTGTTTTGCCTGCTTCTTCCTCTGTTCCCTGGCTATCTGCGCCATCTCGGCATACTGTTCCAAAGTAAGTTCGGGACAGTCTTCATCGAAGGTTATCGGCCTTTTTGCTGCCTCCTTGATCCGTTCAATCTGTTCCTGAGTCGGTTTCTGTCCCGGTTTAATATATACCCTTGTTATTTTCTCTTTCGCCATAGCGGATCCTTCTTTCATCAATTATCATTGCATTATTATCTGCTTTCAGTATAACTATTTGTATTACACTTTACAATACATCTTTCTGCATAAAAAAGAGGAGGCAACATCGCCTTCTCTATATTTCGTTCATTCAAACTCTATTTCGCCATCATCGGTCATCGACTTCACCCTGGCAAGGACCTCTACATCATAGCCCATGTCCCTGATCCTCTGTTCACCCGGCTGATAAGTCTTGCAGACGACGGCCCCGCAGCCTACGATCTGCGCTTTCGCCTGATGGCAGATGTCTATCAGCGAATTCATCGCTTCGCCGTTGGCCAGGAAGTCGTCAAGTATCAGGACCTTCTCTCCCTCATGCAGGAACTCCCTTGCCACCTGCACGGTATATTCGATGTTCCTGGTGTAGGAATGCTCCTTGGCCTCGTAGGTATCCTTGGCCATGTTGGCGGCAACGGTCTTCTTCGCGAAGACGATCGGGATGTATCCGAAATACTTCGACGTCAGCGACGCTATGGCTATGCCGCTCGATTCGATCGTCAGTATCTTGTCGGGATCCGAGTCCGCAAACAGACGGTGGAATTCCTTTCCGATCTCCTCCATCAGTTCCACATCGATCTGATGATTGAGGAAACTATCGATCTTCAGAATGTCCCCGGGCAGCACTTTTCCGTCTTTCTTGATTCTTTCTTCCAGCAGTTTCATTGTCCATCTCCATCTTCTATTTATAATAATGATACTTCATTTTGTTTTTGATTGATTATAAACTATAATGAATTTGCTATGAAATACATATACCTGGTAAACCGCTTCAATTTCCATAATAAAACAGAAGACATAATCGACAGACTTAAGACGGTTTCCGATGAGATGGGAAGAGACTACGAGATAGTCGTCAACGACACCGTCGATGACGCAAAGAAGACCGGAAGTCAGTTCAAAGACACCGAATACACCGTCACCAGCATCGGCGGAGACGGATCGGTCAACCTCGTGCTCAACGACATAGTGGGCACGAAGAACACGCTGGCCTACATCCCCATCGGTACGGGAAACGACTTCTATCATGCCAATGCCGACGATCTGAAGAAAGGCATGCATGATGTCGACATCGTGAAGATCAACGACCGTTACTTCATCAACGTCGCCTGCTTCGGCATCGATGCGGACATCGCCAACGACGACCGTTTCATCCACAACAAACTGATACCGGAATCGATGAGATACAATGCGGGCGTGGTATATTATTTCCTTACATACAAGCCTAAATATCTGACCCTGGAGATAGACGGACAGACCATATCACAGAAAGTCACGACCATCGTCGTGGCAAATGCGAAATACTACGGCGGAGGATACAAGGTATCTCCTTACGGAAGCATAGACGACGGCATGCTCGAAGTGCACATCGTCGATGCCCTGAGCAAGCCAAAGATGGCGAAGATCATCCTTTCGATGAAGGATGCCTCGCATCTCAAAGATCCTGCCGTCAGATCGTTCCAGACAGATAAACTCGCCATCCTGGCACAGGAACAGACCGGTGCGAACATAGACGGCGAGGTGCTGATATCAGACAGATTCGACATCCAGATCGTTCCTAAGGGAATAAAACTCGACTTCGATCCCGACTTCATCGACAGGATCAGGGAAGTCAAATACAAATGATCACTGCATAAAGAAAAAGACCGCGATAATCGCGGTCTTAATTTCAATCATCCTTCCGGAATTACTCGATGGTAACGGTCTGCTTGGTTTCGATCGACTTCTGCTCCTTTGAAGGCAGAACGATGTTCAGCATGCCGTTCTCGAATTTGGCCTTGATGTCCTCGGCCTTGATGTTGTCTCCTACGTAGAAGCTCCTTGAGCATGAACCGAAGCTCCTCTCGGACCTTACCAGATTGCCCTTGGAATCCTTTTCCTCATTGGATACATTGTGGGTAGCCTTGATGTTCAGATAGCCATCCATGATATCCATCTCAACATCCTCTTTATCATAGCCAGGAAGTTCGATATCCAGATTGTAGTAGCCGTCTTTCTCGTAAATATCAGTCTTCATGACGTTTGAAGAGAAAACGTTGGTCTTCGGAAGAAAATCGTCAAACATCTCATCAAATACTCCAAAACCTCTTCTAGGATAATACTTCATAATTTCTTACCTCCTTGTATACTCTTCAAGGGATCTTTCACCCTTCGACTATATGATACCACTATCTTTAGCACTGTCAAGTATAAAGTGCTAACAATCGTGATAAACGAGTGCTAAAAATAAAAGACCGGCAATGCCGGTCAATTATTGCTGTAATTCTTCTTTTTCCTAGTCGATGAGTCCGGCCTTCTTCAGCCTCACGATAAGAACAGGGATCAGGATCAGCTGGATCACGATGCCCGGAAGAGCGGTGATGAACGCAGCCGAAGTCCACGCCTGCATCGAATAAGAACCTGCCTTGAACACCAGGGCGTTGAGAACGCCGTAGGTCAGTCTTCCCGCCAGCATGGCCAGGATGAGCACGATGTAGGTCTTTGCCGTGACATTTTTGATCTTGATCAGTCTCGACAGCAGCCCCGTCATCAGACCGTATACGGCAAGTTCGCACAGCATGCCCGGAAGAACGGGTGCAGGAGGCATGCCGAAGATCAGATGCGACAGCAGCGGTGTTGCCACGCCGCAGATCAGTCCGAACAGAGGGCCTACGACGAATCCTGACATCAGTACGGGGATGTGCATCGGAAGAAATACGCTTCCCGCATTCGGGATGGCGTGGAAAGCCTGAGGCAGTACGACGCCCAGGGCAACGAACATTGCGGTAAGTACCAGTTGCTTTGTTTTCATGTTTTCTCCTTAAATAAAACAAAAGATATCCTTTTCCTTCTGGAAAAACGATATCTTCATGATATCCATGCAGATGAATCTATATGCCTGAGGCTTCAGC
>JAGACP010000072.1 GCA_017614055.1 Erysipelotrichaceae bacterium
GGCTTTTCTATGATCTCATGGACTATATCGTGAAGGATGATGTCAGGATCATGGAGAAGTATGAACTAGAGCTTGAAGCCATGGAGGATAAGGTGAACAACGATGAACAGGATCCCGTCAGACTCAACGCGATAAGAAGCGAGACGAGAAGATTCTACATCCATTACGAACAGCTCCTCGATCTGGCTCAGGAATTCGAAGAGAACGAGAACGGCTATTTCAGCGAAGACAACCTTAGGTATTTCCAGTCCTACATAAACAGGGTGGACAGGCTGCTGAATGCGACCGACAACCTGCGCGAATATGTCCTGCAGGTCGAGGATATGTACAGGGACAGGATAGCGGTCAAGCAGAATCACATCATGACCTTGCTTACCGTCGTCACCACGATACTGATGCCTCTGACTCTGATCGCCGGATGGTACGGCATGAACTTCCGTTACATGCCTGAGCTGTATTACCGTTACTCTTATCCGATACTGACGGCGATGTGCGTGCTGATAGTCGTGGCGATGCTGTATTATTTCCATAAGAAGAAATGGCTGTAGAAATACAAAGGAGGAGTATGAAATGGCTGTAGAGACTTACTATTGTCCTTTCTGCGGAGGGGAGATCCAGATAGAAGATAATATGACGATCAGCCGCTGTCCCCACTGCGGTCAGACCGTGGGGATGGACGAGCCCGAGGTGAAGAATGAACCTGTGAAAGAGGAGACGGCTCCTCAGCAGCAGGCCGCACCTGTACAGGGAAGAAACAGGCAGTTCGTCACGAGCGAAGGCGTTGTGGTGGGAACGGCATACGTTCCCGACGACTACGAGATTACTTCCGAATACGAGGCTCTGTGGCGTTCGGAGATGGTACCGATCTACTACACCATGAAGGCCACCAGAAACGACCACAGGATATTCATGTCGATGTATTCCAAGGAGATGTTCAACGACATGAAGAGCATGATGATCAAGGGCATGCTGAATCTGTCGGATGCGCACGTCAAGAACGGATATCAGAAGTTCATCGAACCTGATGCCTATCTGATACAGGAGGCAAACAAGATAGCGGGCGTTCCTTTGAAGGTGACGGCCAAGGCCAAGCTGCCCAGCCCTTTGGGAAGGAATCCCGAAGTCGCCAGAAGGCTGTTGGACAATGACATATACAACTTCGGCGTACTGATTGAGGTACAGCCGGAGAAGATCAGCGAATGTGTCGATTCCGTGGTATACCGTTTCTCTGGACAGCTTAACGGCAAGGACGTCGTTGTTTTCACGGGAATGGATTATCAGGGAGCTGAACTTGTCTATTCGAAGCTTGCCTTCAGCGGTCTGTTCGCGAAGAAAAACAATACCAGACAGGGACAGTCCTTCGGCCACAGTGCGGGACGCGTTGATCATATCATGTACGGTCCGCAGAACCTCTACTTCTGCATGTGCTATGCGGATGCGGAGCAGGAGGCTCAGAGGGATTTCCTGAATTTCATCAATTCGATAAATCCCGATCCTTCTTTGAAGGACAGGGAGAATGCGATGTTCAGAAGGAAGTTCGAGATCATCAGCGCGCAGATAGCGAGAAACAACGCCATCGCCAACAGGAACAGGATCAATGCGCAGATCAACCAGCAGAGGCTCAACCAGACTCTCCAGAACAACGCCAACGCGATGTCGGACATGATCATGGATTCGTGGAACCAGAAGATGGCTTCTGATTCCAGGATCTCCCAGGCGCGTTCGGAAGCTACGATGGGCGTCAATACCTATACCAATTCATACGGTCAGAACGTCGATGTGAGCGTCGTTGCCGACCATGTGTATCAGAACCGGTACGGAGACGTCTACGGAGTCTCCGGAAACGAGCTGGATCAGGATGTGCTCAACAGACTTGACTGGACCAAGCTTGACAGATAGGAGAGGATATATATGGAATATGATTTCAGAGTTGTGAAATGCGATGACGGAGTATACCGCTGGCTATATGACCTGGATTTCAGGAAGAATCCTTCCGTTCTTTATACGGTGATCTTCGCGGTCACTCTGTGCTACCTGCTGCCGCTGGTCATCCTGGCAGTCATATTCGCCATCGACGGCATGTTCCTGCAGGCCATGCAGGATATCCTGCCGATATATCTGCTCTGCGGACTGGCGCTGATCGTGATCACCGCCTGCTGCTATGTGGGGATAGGCATCTACTACAAGTGGACCTTCTCCTTCATGTATGAGATGGACGAGGAAGGCATCATGTTCAGAAGGATCGGAAGCGACGCGGAAAAGACCGAAGCCATCGGCAATCTGGGCATGCTGACGGGAATGATTACGGGGAACATCGGTCTGATCGGTTCGGGCATGAACATGTCCCTGAACCAGGGTTCCTACTCCAGGTTCAGCAAGGTCTACACGGTGAAGGCCTTTCCCGAGAGAGACCTCATCAAGGTAAATTCTTTCTTTTTGTTCAATCAGGTATATGTGAATCCCGATGACTATGGCTTCGTACTTGAGTACATCGAAACACGTACGGGCAAGACGGGATAGTCGATAAACCATAAGGGGGAAACATGAAAAGAAACGTTAAAACATCGATAGTACTGGTGCTGCTGTTTCTGATCCTGGCAAGCGGATGTATGTTCGTTGCGGACAGGATACAGAGAAACAACGGAAGCATCGAGGTGCTTGAAGACAGGATAGACACAGACGGCGGCTATCTTGTCTACAAGCTTTACAGACCTGAGAATGCCACGGCAGAAAACAAGGCTCCGGCCGTACTGCTTCTGCATGGCTATCAGAACGACCACGAGACCTGTGCGGCCTATGCTATAGAGCTGGCCAGAAGAGGCGCTGTGGTCATGTGTCTTGACGAATACGGCCACGGTTCAAGTTCTCTGGGACTTGTCGAAAGGGGCTATGTGAATCATGTGGTCAAGACCAACTACGGAAATGATTCCGAAGAGGACGGAACATTCAAGAAGATCGGAGGGTCGGTACGTTACCGCATCCTGATGAACTTCTCCAACCTGTCTTTCTTCAAAGATCATTATTCAAAGGATGACGCAGGCAACAGCATCAAAGATTCTTCATGCGGAGGATCACTTGCCTACGAGTATCTTTCGAAGATGGATTTCGTCGACAGCAGAAGGATGGCCGTCAGCGGACACTCCATGGGCACATGGTCCAGCTGGAGCGTAGCGGCGGATTATTCGGGCACGGGTATTGCGCCTAAGGCGATCGTGCTGCAGTGCGGCGAACTGTTCACCGACGATGCCTACGATGTCCATTCCGTCAGCTTCAACAACGTACTGCTTCTGCAGGCCAAGTACGACGAATTCTCATACTTCAGGGACTATCAGAGA
>JAGACP010000073.1 GCA_017614055.1 Erysipelotrichaceae bacterium
CAGACCCTGGGAGTTTCCGCTCCTCTTGAGGACATCCGGAATCTGAAGACGTTATTCAACATCCTGACCATCGCGATAATCATTGTGCCTCTGCTTTCAAGCCTGAGAGGCTATATCCAGGGTCTAAAGAGACTTGACATCTATGCGTCTTCGCAGGTGCTTGAACAGTTCGTCAGAGTCTTCTGCATATTGTTCTGCGGATATGTCTTCGTCATAGTGCTGAGATTCGAAAGCATCACGGCGATATTCGTAGCCATAGCGGCGGCTTCTGTCGGCGCGTTCATCGCCTATCTGTTCACCAAACATCTTTCAAAAGAAGACGAAAGACATGTCGAAGAACTTGCGAAACAGCAGGATTTCGACAGCGGCATCGTCGAGAAAGAGATCGTGAAAGAGATCCTTACGATAGGCATTCCTTATCTGATCATCTCTTTCCTGGGATCTGCCGGTCCGCTGGTGAACACGTCGTTCTTCCTTGACTATGTGACTAAGGTCCACGGTCCTGAAATATATGAAAGCGCCAAGCTGGCCTCGGGAATACTGCAGGCCAACATCGCCAAGATAGCCAACATCCCGTCCGTCATCGCCATCGGTTTCGGTTCGGGCATCGTTCCTTATCTTTCCGAATCGCTGGAAAAACACGATTTCTCGAAGATCAGCGAACAGATAAACCAGATAATCGATACGTCGAATTTCATCCTTATTCCGATGGTGGCGGTATTCGTATTCTTCGCCAGAGACATCTACTACATCATGTACGGCAACAACAATCTCGACCTTGGAGCAAGTCTTTTCGCCGTCAGCAACATCCAGATCCTTCTGGGAACGATAGCGCCGATATTCTCGTCGATCGCCATGTCTCTCAAACTGAGGAAGGAAGCGGTGCTGACCCTGATAATATCGTTCATCATCAAGTTCGTCACGTTCTTCCCGCTGGTGAAACTTTTCAAGGCGTACGGAATGATCTATTCTTCGGGGGTCTACTATCTGTTCCAGATCCTGATGTATTTCTATTTCCTGCGCATGCATTTCGACATCAGCATCAAAGATTCCATTAAAAAAATGGCGATGATAACTGTATCATCGCTGATAATGGTCGTTCCTGCCCTGGTCGTACACAATCTTATACCTTTTGACTACAGCAGCAGGCTGATGGCCATACTGATCATGATCCCTCTGGGCATCCTGATGGCTGCGGTATATTATTTCGTTACCGTAGGATTCAGACTGCCGCAGGAGATTTTCGAAACGGAAGACGTGTCGCTGAAGTCACTGCTCAGACGTCTTCGCCGATAGATAGTTCATGACTTCGTCTATAAGCCCCGGAGGAGTCGACGCTCCTGCCGAGACGCAGACCTTGTTCACTCCTGCAAGGTCATCGTCATCTATGTCGGTGTAGCTCTGTATCAGCAGGGCTTTTTTTATGCCGTGCTTCAGCGCCGTTTCTACCAGCATGTTGGAATTGTTGGATTTCCTGTCGCCTACGACATAAAGCAGATCGCAGTCCGTCAGTTCATGGATGGCCATCTGTCTAGCGGAAGTGGCGTTGCATATCTCTTCCTGGACGATGACATCAGGATATTTCTTTCTGACTCTCTCTATCAGATCCTTGAGCTGCAGGAAGGACATGGTGGTCTGGTTGGTGAGAAAGAGTTTCGGATTGTCAAGATCGAGCGATTCGATGTCTTTCTCTGAAGTCAAAAGGTGTATCCTGTCCGATATCGCAAGTATCGCCTGGGCTTCCGGATGGTTATTTTTGCCGAAATATAGGACATCGTACCCTTCATCGATATGCTCCCTGATGATGTTCTGGGTCTTCAGTACGTCCGTGCATGTAGCATCGACGCATTCGAGCCCTTTGTCCATCGCTTTCTTCTTTATTTCATCGGAAATCCCGTGGGCCGTGAAGATCACGATGCCTTCGTCTATGTCGTCCAGCAGTTCGCTTTTCGTTTTCACGGAATCGTCGAGAGTGATTATCCCGTCTTTCTCAAGTTCCCTGGTCACATGGTCGTTGTGTACCAGCATGCCAAGGACGTAGATATCCCTGCCGGGATTGTCTTTCCTGGTCTTTCTGGCGATATTGATGGCATTAACGACACCCTTGCAGAAGCCGCTGGGTATCACTTTCTGGATTTCCATATTCATATTATATGCTAAAATTATGGGGTATGAACTTAAAAGAAAGTACTAGAAAATTCATTGAACTCAACGGTTTCACGGAACTGACCGCGGTGCAGACGGAGGTTTTGAAATACACTTCCAAGGGCAAGGATCTTGTCGCTCTTGCCAAGACGGGGACCGGAAAGACCCATGCGTATCTTATCCCGATTATGGAGATGATCAATCCCGAATCGGACAAGACCCAGGTGCTGATATCTCTTCCCACCAGGGAACTGGCATATCAGGTATATCAGAACGCTCTGGTGATGAAGGAAGTATATCCCGATCTTTCGATACAGCTTCTGGCCGGTGGTACGGACAAAAACAGATCGATCGCGAAGCTCGAGAAGGCTCCGCACATCATAATCGGAACTCCGGGAAGGATAAGAGACCTTTTCACTTCCAGCAAGATCCGCGTGGATCATGTGAAGATGTTCGTGATAGACGAGGCCGACATGACGCTGGAATACGGTTTCCTCGAGGATATCGACGTGGTTTTCTCGCACATGGTCAAGGATCCGGAAGTGCTGTGCTATTCGGCGACGTTCCCTGAGGAGCTCAAGGTATTTGTGAAGAAATACCTGAACAATCCCAAGATCATCCAGGTCGAAGACAAGAAGAGGGATCCGAGGATCCATCATGTCCTGATCAACTGCAAGCACAGGGAATACAAGCAGGCACTGTACGACATTCTGGGGGGTTTCAAGCCTTACGTATGTCTGATATTTGCCAACACCAAAGATGAAGCGAACGAAGTACATGAATATCTTGAAGAAAAAGGAGTAAAGAGCCTTTTATTGCACGGAGGTCTCGATTCCAGAAGCAGAAACAAGGCCATCAAGGATCTTCAGTCGAAGAGATACAGCTATGTGGTAGCTTCCGATGTGGCCTCCAGAGGCATAGACATCGACGGCATATCGCATGTCGTATCTCTTGGTCTGCCAAAGCAGCTGCAGTTCTACATGCACAGGGCGGGCAGGACCGGAAGGAACGGCAAGGACGGAACTTGCTATCTTCTGTACAAGGAGACCGATCTTGACCAGATAAGACAGCTCAAGAAGAAGGGCGTCAACTTCACTGCCAGGGAATACAAGAACGGCAAGTGGAAGGAAGCGAACAATCCTACAGTCAAGAGACAGGTGAAGTCCAATGTCGACGAGAAGCAGATCATCAAGACGCTCTACCGCAAGAACGAGAAGGTCAAGCCCAACTACAAGAAAAAGAAGAACCAGGAAGTGGAGAGGATCAAGAGGAAGAAGAGAAGGGAATTCATCAAGGAGCAGATAAAGCAGGAAAGAAAAGAACGCTACAAGCAGAGAGGAAGGCAGCAGTGAAGGTCGGATTCATCTCACTTGGATGCGCAAAGAATCTTGTCGACAGCGAGAACATCGTGGCTCTTTTCGATGATCCGTTCTTCGAATATGAATATGATCTCAGGGAATGCGACGTCATCGTCATCAATACGTGCGGATTCATCCTTTCCGCCAAAGAGGAAGCGATAGACAACATCCTGGATGTCGCGGAATACAAGAAAGACAAGCTCAAGAAGCTGATCGTCACCGGATGTTTCGTTCAGAGATACTTCGAAGAATGCAGGGAAGAATTCCCGGAAGTCGATCTTTTCGTTAGACTTGATGATTATCCGAGGTTCCCTCAGCTGCTTTCGGAACTCTTCGATCATGAATTCAGGAAACCTTTCGGCTGTTCGAGGAAGCTCGTGAACAACAGCCATACCGCATATCTGAAGATATCCGACGGCTGTTTCCATTACTGCGCATTCTGCGCGATACCTCTGATCAGAGGGAAATACCGTTCGACTCCGATAGAACAGCTTGCGGAGGAAGCCAGATTCCTTGTAAGCCAGGGAGTCAAGGAACTCAACATCGTAGCCCAGGATACGACCTGCTACGGCATAGACATATACGGGGAATACAGTCTGGACAGACTGCTCAGAGAGCTGAACGAACTTGATTTCACGTGGATCAGGATACTCTACATGTATCCGGACGAGATAAATGAGAAACTGCTGGAGACGATGAAAGAATGTGAAAAGGTGCTTCCGTATTTCGACATACCTATCCAGCATGGAAACGATAAGATACTTGAACTCATGAACAGGAAAGGCGACAGCAGGCTGATCAGAGACAAGATAGAGATGATCAGGGGATACTTCCCCGATGCGATCATCAGGACCACGCTGATCGTCGGATTCCCTCAGGAAAGCGAAGAGGCTTTCAGCGACACGATGGATCTGGTGAAGCAACTTAGGTTCGATTCCCTCGGAGCGTTCACGTTCTCTCCTGAAGAGGATACGAAAGCCTATGACATGCCGGGTCAGCTTGAAGAGGAAGTCAAACAGGAAAGGTATGAACGTCTGATGTCCCTTCAGCAGGAGATCGTAAAAGAAAAGAACGGGGAAAAGATAGGGAAGACCTACACTGTCCTCATCGAAAGATACGAATCGCTTTTCGACCGCTATGTGGGCAGGACATACATGTCCGCGCCTGACGGAGTGGACGGCG
>JAGACP010000074.1 GCA_017614055.1 Erysipelotrichaceae bacterium
TGGTTACGAACAGGTCATCGCCGACCAGCTGGATCTTGTCGCCAAGACGCTGATTCAGTTTTACCCAGCCATCCCAGTCGTTCTCTGCCAGACCGTCTTCGATGGAGATGATAGGATACTTCTGGCACCACTCCTCGTACATGTCGATCATCTCGTCGGTGGTCTTCGTACCCTGGTGTGATCTTGTCAGCTCGTATGTGCCAGTCTCTTCGTTGTAGAACTCGCTTGATGCAGGGTCCATGCAGATGCCGAAGTCGATGCCAGGTCTGTAGCCTGCCAGTTCGATCGCTTCGACGATGAGCTTCAGAGGCTCTTCGTTTCCTTCCGTGCAGTTAGGAGCGTAGCCGCCCTCGTCGCCGACAGCGGTGCTGTAGCCCTTTGACTTGAGGACTTTCTTCAGCGCATGGAAGACTTCCGCAGACCATCTGATCGCATCAGAGAATGTCGGAGCGCCGTAAGGCATGATCATGAATTCCTGCATATCGACTGTAGAGTCGGCATGCTTGCCGCCGTTGAGGACGTTGAGCATCGGTACAGGAAGGGTCTTGCCGTTGACACCGCCCAGATACTTGTACAGAGGCATGCCGTAGAAATCGGCAGCAGCTCTTGCGCAGGCAAGAGATACGCCCAGCATGGCATTTGCGCCTAAGTGTGATTTATCTTTCGTGCCGTCAAGTTCGATCATCTTGCTGTCAATCAAAACCTGATCAGTCACATCGTAGCCGACAAGTGCCGGAGCGATTATCTCGTTGACATTGTTTACGGCTTTCTGAACGCCTTTGCCCAGGAAACGGTTAGGATCGCCGTCTCTGAGTTCGAGAGCTTCTCTTTCGCCGGTAGAAGCGCCTGAAGGTACCATTGCACGGCCGAAAGCGCCGGATTCGGTAGCTACTTCAACCTCTACTGTAGGGTTGCCTCTCGAGTCAATAATCTCACGTGCATAAACATCAATAATTGCAGACATACATTTCTCCTCCTATTTAGTAGCGTCAATTATTTCTTTGAATGAATCAACTTTCAGTGAAGCACCACCGATCAAAGCACCGTCGATATCTTCGCAGGCCATGTACTCTGCGATATTGTCAGGCTTTACCGATCCGCCATACTGTATTCTTACAGCCTCGGCTGTATTTTCGTCATAAAGGTCTTTTACCGTTTCTCTTACGAGTCTGCAGCAGTTCTCCGCGATCTCCTTGGTCGCAGACTTGCCGGTGCCGATGGCCCAGATAGGCTCATAGGCGATGACCATCTTCGCGACTTCCTCTGCGGTCAGTCCCGCAAGCGAACCTTCGAGCTGGGTCCTGATGACATTGTCGGTCAGACCCTGGTCATATTCCGCTTCAGTCTCGCCGATGCACAGGATCGGAACGATGTCGTCGGCCAGAAGTCTCTTGGCTTTCAGCGCGCAGGCTTCATTGGTTTCGGCATAATAGGTTCTTCTCTCGCTGTGGCCGATGATGCAGCAGGTAACGCCTACTTCCTTCAGCATCGGTACGGATATCTCTCCGGTAAAGGCTCCGGCATCCTTCTCGTTGCAGTTCTGAGCGCCGATGATCAGATGCTTCGCGTTCTTCACGCATACATCCAGATCGACGAACGGTGCGCCTACGCCGTAGTCGGCGTTCTCTTCACCGGTCAGGACCTCTTCGATGCCTTTCATGAACTCGAGAGCCTCGGCGGGAGTCTTGTTCATTTTCCAGTTTCCAACGATAATGGGTTTTCTCATCTTTTCTCCTTATTTCTCATTGATGATATCTACGCCAGGCAGGCCGTTGCCTTCCAGGAATTCCAGGGAAGCGCCGCCGCCCGTTGATACGTGGCTAACCTTGTCGGCATAGCCGAGCTGCTTGATGGCTGCAGCCGAATCGCCGCCGCCGATGATGGTCGTGCCTTCGGTCTCCGCCAGAGCCTTGGCAACTTCATTGGTACCTACGGCCAGTACAGGATTCTCGAATACGCCCATCGGTCCGTTCCAGACGACCGTCTTGGCTTCCTTGACCTTCTGTGAGAACAGCGCAGCCGTCTCAGGTCCGATGTCCAGTCCTTCCTTGTCGGCAGGGATGGCGTCAGCCTTGACTACCTCGGTCTCTATCGGAGCATCTATCGGATCAGGGAAACTGTCGGCTACGACTGTATCGACAGGAAGCAGCAGTTCCTTGCCGAGAGTCTCAGCCTTCTTCAGCATCTCTGCGCAGTATTCCAGTTTCTCGTCGTCTACGAGAGACTTGCCGATCTCCTTGCCCTGAGCCTTCAGGAATGTATAAGCCATGCCGCCGCCGATGATCAGCGTATCGCACTTCTCAAGCAGATTGTCGATGACCTTCAGCTTGTCGGCGACCTTGGCACCGCCCAGTATGCCTACGAACGGCCTTACCGGATTCTCCACCGCATCGCCCAGGAACTTGAGTTCCTTCTCTACCAGGAAACCTGCAGCGCTAGGAAGATGTGTAGGGATGCCCACTGTGGAAGCGTGTGCCCTGTGCACCGAACCGAACGCATCCTCTACGAACAGATCGCCCAGCGAAGCCCAGTACTTGCCCAGTTCTTCGTCGTTCTTCGATTCGCCCTTCTCATATCTGGTGTTCTGCATCAGGACGACCTCGCCCTCGTTCATGCCGTTGACGGCATCCTCGAGTTCCTGTCCTCTCGTCGCATTGACGAAGATGACCTTGTTGTCAGGAAGATATTCCTGAAGCTTCTTCGCCACGATGGACATGTCGTTTTTCTTCTTGGCAGCCTCGATCTCTTCCTCGGTCTTCTTGTAGTCTACCTTTCCAAGATGCGACAGCAGGATGACCTTCGCATTGTGCTCAAGCAGATACTTGATCGTAGGCAGTGCCGCGACGATCCTGTTGTCGTCGGTTATCTCTTCACCCTTGTGCGGAACGTTGAAATCAACTCTGACGATGACTTTCTTTCCGCCAACTTCCAAATCCGTAACTAGCCTTTTAGCCATAGTAAAACTCCCTTCATAAATACAAGATTATTATAATACA
>JAGACP010000075.1 GCA_017614055.1 Erysipelotrichaceae bacterium
ACTGGAACAACGGCATAAGGACGTACAGGCGCACTCTGCTGACTGAAGAAGGAAACGGGACATATGTCGATCTTGATGAAATGTATAATCCTGACGGTGATCTGATCTATATGATCCGTGACGACGTAAACGGCCATGTCTACGGCGAATACTATGAGTATGAAGACGGGATCATGACAAGAAGCAATATACGCGATTTTCTTGAAATGAAGGCAACAGTAACACAATATAAAAACGGCGAACCTGAACTCAGGGAGATATGGTCTATCGATGAAGAAGGGGTCCTGGTCGATCTACTTGAGACCGTTACGGTAAACTGATCATAAAGCATAATTCTTAGTATCCACAGCAAAACAAAAGGTGTGGCTTAATGTCACACCTTTTCTGTTTATCTATACAAAATTATTATCCCTGCGAAACAGTGAACAGCGAGTAGAAGTAGTCCTTCCTGTCCATCAGTTCATCGAAGGTACCCTTTTCCGCAACCTTGCCGTTCTTCAATGTGAACAGGCCGGTGCAGCGGCGGAGGATGTTTTCATCGAGGTCGTGGGTAACGATAACTCTGGTGAAACCGTCGAGATTCAGGATCGCATCCAGTACGCCGAAGGAAGTCTCGGCGTCAAGCGATGCCGTAGCCTCGTCGACGAACAGCACAGGAGTCTTCCTCAGAAGCGCCCTGGCGATGGATATCCTCTGACGTTCGCCTCCGGACAGACCGGAACCGTTCTCTCCGCAGAGATAGTCTTCGCCTTTCTCTTCGATCAGTTTTTCAAGTCCGGACATGCGTACTGCCCTATCGACCTCTTCCTCAGGGAACTGGGAGAACATCGTGATGTTGTCGCGGATGGTGCTGTTGAAGACAAAGACGTTCTGCTGGATGATCGATACCAGATCGTACAGCGAATTCGCGGAAATGGATCTGAGTTCCTTTCCGTCGTATAGTATATTTCCCTGATAATCTTTCGATGAAGCCATCAGAAGATTGAGGATGGTGGACTTTCCGCTTCCCGATCCGCCGACCAGCGCATAACAGCCTCCGGCTTTCATGTCCATGTCGATATCGGTCAGGACAGGCTTGTTTTCATCGTAGGCGAACGCAAGATCTTTCACCGTTATTCCTTCCGACAGATGCGGTTCTATCTGTTGACCTTCGTCTGGAACGTTCTGATTGAGTGCATCGGCCAGCTTGTCTATCAGACCGAATGAGGACATCATGCCCGCAAAGAACGTCGGGAACGTCTGTATCGGACCGAGGACGAAGTTCAGAAGCTGCACGAAGACGATGGCCGTGCCCGGCGTTATGCCTTTCCCGGACAGCGACAGTACGGCGGCTACGAAGAATACGCCCATCTGCAGGACACCGCCCGACATGTTGGAAGCGTAGTAGACATCGATGTTGACGCCTGCGCGTTTCTTCGCGGCATCGGCGACAGCGGTATTGCTTGTGTCATGTATCTTGATGATGTTCTTCTCGGCCTTGAAACTCTTGATCACCGAGAAACCCGTCAGCGTATCCTTCAGCATGCCGGTATATCCTTCTTTCCTGTCGGAAAGATCTTTCTCGGCCTTGGCCGCCTTGTCTCCAAGGATAATGGAAACAACTATCGGAAGCAGAGAGAAACCGATAGCCACCAGCGTCAGCAGCGGACTGTAATAAAGCATGAGACCCAGCGCACCGATGAACTCGACGCCGACCTGGATCATTCCCTGCAGCTTGCTGATGAAATCCTGCTCTATCGTGTTCACGTCGTTTGATAAAGCGGAGATATAGAGCGAACTGTTCTCGCCGGAGAAGGCCTGGATGCCTTTCTCCATCAGACGGTCGAAGACATAGCTGCGGTACTGCTTCATGGTATTAGAACGGAATTTCGAAAGGAAGAAATAATCGAACAGCCATGCCAGCAGATACAGCGCAAACGCAAGGGCAGTGATCATCAGAAGCTGCCTGATGCTGAACATGCCGTCCCCCGAAATAAGATCCGATATCTCTTTGAGCAGCCATGACATGACCAGCGTCGATACCGCCGCCAGCATGGACGCGATAACGGTCATCACGAGAGTGAATCCGTTCTTCCTGAACATTTCCTTTATGAACGGGCGGCGGAGTGCCCTGATCTCTTCTTTATTCATTGTCGTCATTATTCTCCTTTACTGATCTCCAGAGAGAGGCAAGCTCTTCGCTCTGAGATTCATCTATCACATTCTCTATCGCATCCATAGCCGTAGCTCCGATGTCGTCGTGAGCACTGGCGCCTTCGATGCGGGTTATGAAACGGACGTCCGTCTCATCGTAGCTCGGGTTTTCATCAAAGAATTCCGCCAGCTTCTTCGCTTCGATCAGAGTATCGCGGGCTTCTTCTTTCTTTCCGAGCCTGAGCTTCGCATAGGCAAGAGCCGCAAGAAAACCGCTGCATACCTTGTCGAAGAAGTTCGGTTTTCCGTCTTTCCTGAGTCCCTGGAGGACATCGACTCCCCACTGCAGGACCGCCTCTGTCGAAACGTAATCGCCTCTTGTAGCGAAGATGTTCATATAGCCTGTGACTGTTACGGTCAGATCGGAAGTGATCTTTGCCAGCGCCTTTGACAGGAACGGTTCCGCCTCGTCCGCATGTTCGGTTATGGCCAGTGCATGTCCGATGTCGCGGTCGAACATCCCGCCGGCATTGTGAGCCTTCAGGATCTCCAGAGCTTTGTCCGTCTCACCCAGTCCCAGATAGGTCGTAGCCATCGATCCATAGATCGTCTGTTCGCTGACATCCGGATCCGTACTCTGATCCAGAAGCAGAAGGGAACGCTCGGACAGTTCCAGAGCCCTTTTAAGCATTTCCGTATCCGAGCTCTCGAAACCGAAACCGCTGAACATGGCTACGCATTCGCGGACGATCTTGAAGGAATTGGGATATTTCTTCAGTGCCTTTTCGGCTTCCGCAAGTCCCTCGCGGTCTTTCCTGTGCCTGTATTCCTGCAGACGTTTCTTCGTCGCTTCGAGGTGATTGTCCTTCATCTCATAGCCCAGCAGGACATCCACGGATGTATCGAAGAAGTCCGCCATCTCCATGATCAGATCAAGATCGGGAACGGACAGCCCCGCTTCCCATTTATATACGGCTCCGGCCGTCACTCCCAGGACTTCGGAAAGCTGCTCCTGCGTCAGTCCTCTCTCCTTGCGGAATGTGCGTATGTTTTCAGCCAGTTTCATTTCCATCTGTCTGCCTCCTTCATGTCTTTACAAGATGATTATATGAGAATAATAAGCCGTTTTGAATATACTATTCATACCAATAGGATTTTTATTTCTCTACTGTCAGTATGATTTATGCCATGAAAGATCTTTTTTCAAGACTATCATGCCGGACAATAGTCGGATGCTTTAACAAAAAAGGATCCGGATAGTTCCGGATCCCTTCAGGATAATCATTGAACAGAAAGACCGGCTACGCGCGGTCAAGGCACTTCTTCAGATCAGGTTCTTCCAGTACGGGGGCCTTTTTCTTTATCTTGGTATAAAGGATGAGACCCGCATACGGAGCGATGTCGACGGAGATGGAGTTAGGCAGACCGTGCGCCTTCACTTTCCTTGATCTTACAGGTTTGAAGTTGCACATGTTGCAGCCGGAATAGATGTCCTTCTCCGAGTTGATAAGCTCCGTATACACTCCCGTATAAGGAACACCGATCTTGTAGTCGGTATATGATATAGGCTTCATGTTCAGGATGACGACGAAACAGTAGTCCTCGTCGTATCTGGTGTAGATGTAGATCGACTGCTTGTAGTTGTCCGCATCGATCCACTTGAAAGACAGCGGATCATAGTCGTAGCTGTTGAAAGCCTTGTACGACTTGTATATATGACAGAGATCCTTGAAATATCTGTTGAAAGAATCATGGGTAGGATATTTCAGAAGATCCCAGTCGAGACCCCTCGTCTCGTCGAATTCTCTGTACATCGCCAGTTCGTTGCCCGCGAAGTTCAGTTTCTTTCCCGGATGCGTGAACATGTACAGGAAGAGGTTCCTGCACTGGCTGAACTGATTCTCGTATGTTCCCCACATCTTGTCGATGATGGTCTTCTTGGAATGAACGACCTCGTCATGCGACAGAGGCAGGATGAATTTCTCCGAATAGAAATAAGCCATCGAGAACGTCAGCTGGTTGTGATGATACTGACGGTATTCAGGATCCATCGCATAGTACTTCAGCGTGTCGTTCATCCAGCCCAGATCCCACTTGTAGTCGAATCCCAGACCCTCGTATTCCGTAGGCACGGTGACCTTCGCATAGTCCGTCGAGTCTTCCGCGATGAGCATCACGTCCGGGTGTTCCTTCTTGATGGAATAGTTGAATCTCTTGATGAACGCCAGACCGGACTCGTTGATGCCGATGTTTTTGTTTCCGTCGAAGAAGATGATGTTGGATACGGCATCCATCCTCAGTCCATCGAAATGGTATTCGTTGAGGAAGATGTTGGCCGAAGACATCAGATAAGATATGACCGGACCTGAACCAAGGTCGAACTGGTATGATCCCCACTGGGATTTGGCCAGTCTCGGATCCTTGAATTCGTAGCACTCTCTGCCGTCGAATTTTACCAGGCCGTAGCTGTCGGTCGCAAAATGCACATACGCGACATCCAGGATCACTCCGATGTCGTTGAGATGGCATTCATTGATGAAATCCATCAGATCCCACGGCGTGCCGTAGCGGCTGGTCGCCGAAAGGAATCCCGTGGCCTGATAGCCCCAGGAACCGTCGAAAGGATGTTCGACGATAGGCATTATCTCGATATGGGTGTATCCCATCTCCTTTACGTAAGGGATGAGTTCTTCCTTCAGTTCGCGGTAGGTGGTGAGTTCGCCTTCATGCTTGAAGCCGTTGACGTGCAGCTCATAGATGTTCAGAGGATTCTGATAGCTGAAGTTCCTCTTCTCCATGTACTGCTCGTCGGTGAATCTGTACTGTGACAGATCATACATCACCGAAGCGTTTGCCGGTCTTCTCTCGCTGTAGAACGCATAAGGATCCGACTTGTCCACATGACCTCCGTCGGGGGTATGGATGCGGTAGCGGTATGAATATATGCATTCGCAGTCATCGATGATCAGATGCCATATGCCCCTGTCGTCGACCTTCTCGAGAGGATGGAACACTTCGAAGTTCTCCTTCGACATGAATACTTCGACCCCTTTGGCATGGGGAGCCCACACATAAAACTCCACTCCGTTTCCGTGCGGATGACATCCCATGTACCTGTATGCCTGGGTATCCAGACCCGAGAAGAAATAATCAAGATTCATTTACTTGCCGAGGACCTTTCTGTAAAGTTCTTCGTATTCCCTTGCGGACTTGTCAAAAGAAACGTCGTAGCGCATGGCGTTCTTGATCATCATCTTCCATCTCTCAGGATAGTCGTAGTACTGGGTATAGGCATACTCGAATACGTTGAGCAGATCCTCGACGGAATAGTTGCTGAAAGAGAAGCCCGTTCCGGACATCGTGTATTCATTCAGAGGTTCGACGGTATCCTTGAGACCGCCCGTCTCTCTGACGAAAGGCAGCGTGCCGTAGCGCATCGAAATGAGCTGTGATATTCCGCACGGTTCAAACAGCGAAGGCATCATCAGCATATCCAGTCCCGCATACATGCTGTGGGCGAGAGCCTCGTTGTATCCGCAGTAGTATACGAAGCGGTGCTTGTTCTCCTGCTCGAGCATCTTGAAGGAGTACTCGTACTTTGATTCTCCCGTGCCGAGGATCGCGACCTGGACATCGTGTCTCAGGATGTTCTGGATGGCACCCAGAACAAGATCTGCGCCTTTCTGGAAAGTGAGTCTTGAAACCATGCCCACCAGCAGCGTATCAGGCTTCGTCTCCAGACCAAGCTGATACTGCAGAGATTCCTTGTTCTTCCTCTTGCCGGTGATGTAGTTCCTCAGATTGTAGTTGTGATAGATCTCCTTGTCCGTGTTGGGATCGAAGGAATCCGTATCGATGCCGTTGACGATACCGTAGAGGTCGTCCTTGCGGTAGCGCAGCACGACGTCCATGTTGTGGCTGTACTCGGGAATCTGTATCTCCTGGGCATAGGTCTTCGATACAGTGGTCACATAGTCCGCGAAGATGATGCCGATCTTCATGAAGTTGCAGTAGTCGTTGAACCTCAGATCGCCGTTCTCGTAGTAGTAATAGTCAAATGCCAGATAATCGAACAGTACCTGCTTGTCATATTCGCCCTGATAAGCCAGGTTGTGGATGGTCAGGATATGCTTGATGTTCCTGATCGATTCGATGGCGTTGTATCTTATCTTGCACAGAGCCGGAAGCACTGCCGCATGATAGTCGTGCTCATGGCAGATGTCCGGATAATAATCCAGCTTGATCATCGTCTCCAGGACCGAGACATTGAAGAAAGAGAATCTTGCCGCATCGTCGGAATATCCGTAGATGCCGTCGCGGTTGAAGAACGTGTCGTTCTCGATGAAAAGATACTCTATGCCTTCATTGATGTAGGAATAGACATTGGCCTCTTCATTGATGTAGCCGCTGTGCACGTAGATGTGATCGAGATACTTCATGCCGTCATAGTATTTTTCTTTGATGGTCTTGAACATCGGCATGATCACTCTCACTTCAAAATCGTTCTTGTCCAGAGACTTAGGCAGCGCATAGACCACATCGGCCAGGCCGCCCGTCTTGACGAACGGAAGCGATTCGAAGGAAACGAACAATACTTTTATCATCAGATACGGTCTCCTCTTTTGATGTAGATAGGATCTTCCTTGGTTCCCTTCAGATCCTTGATGTGCGTGATGATGGACAGTCTGTCGACGACGCCGCATTCCAGCTTGACGTTCTTGTCGATGAAAGTATCAGGAAGGACGACCGAGTCCTTGATGACCGCACCTTCCTTGATGACGACGTTGCGTCCGATGACTGAGTTTATCACCGTGCCCTCTATCTGACAGCCGTTAGCCACCAGCGAACCCGTCACTTTTGCACCAGGCTTATATAGAGTCGGACAAGAGTCGTTGGTCATGGTGTAGATCGGCCAGTCGTCGTTGATGAGCCTCGTCAGTTCCCTTTCGTTCTTGATACGCATGTTGGCATCATAGTAGGCCTTCAGCGTGGATATGCATGCGCAGTATCCGTGGTGCAGATAGCCGCCCACCTTGAGGACCTTGCAGTTGTCGCTGATTATATCAGACAGAGAATACAGGCTCGAAGTCATGGTGGCCTCGTTGACCAGTTCCTTGAACGTCAGGGTCGACATGACATAAGTCTCGAGAGACACCTTTCCGGCCTTGTGCTTGCCGCGGTTCTTCACGAATCCCGTGACCTTCTTGCGGTCATCCATCAGCAGGATGTCGCCCATCAGGAATTCCTGATCGGTGTTGTTGGAATTCTGATAAAGGATCGTGATGTCGTTCTTAGATTTGATATGATGATTCAGCAGTTCGTTGAAATCCTGCTTGAAGATGAAATGCGAAGGCGCGATCACCACGTATGATGGGTTCTCTACATCGACGAATTCCATGTATGTCCTGAAAGCCTGGATGTCGACGTTGAACAGGTCGTTGTTGCCGAACTCCTGCTCGCCGTGGAGAAGATGGATCTTTCCTCTCTTGGAGTTGATGTTGTAGCTCGTGCGCGTGATATGTTCGACGATCGAACGAGGCCTGTTCTTCAGATATACCTTGATGGAATCGATGCCCGAATTGGTGAAATTCGACAGCATGAAGTCGATGACGCGGTATCTGCCCAGGATCGAAGCCGCCGATATCGGACGGAAATCCTCGATTCCCTTTACATATACGTAAGAAGGTTCAAAATTCAAAATGCCCAAGACTTTACTCATTTTCTTCACCTGCCTTTGCGATCAATGATTTGGATACGAGCAGTATCTCGTCGGAATTCTTCTTGCCCAGGACCATGCCGTCAGGTACTCTGACATCGTCGGCCACAAGGCACCTGTTGAGCTTTGCCCCTTCGCCGATGACGGCATTGTTCATGATGACCGAATCGGTCACTTTCGCGTTCTCCTTCACGTGCACGCCGGAGAAGATGACCGAATGATCGACCTTTCCGTTGACTATCGCACCCTGGGTGATGAAAGCGTTGTTTATCTCGGCCTTGGAACCGATGCACTGAGGCGTGTTGCTGACATCGTCGGTATAGATCTTCCAGTCGGGATCGAAAAGATCCAGACCGCTGTTGTCCTTGAGAAGATCCATGTTGGCTTCCCACAGCGAATCGATGGTTCCGACATCCTTCCAGTAGCCTTTGAAACGGTAAGCCTGCAGTTTGAGCTTGTCGTTGAGATAGGCAGGAATGATGTTCTTGCCGAAGTCGTGCGAAGACTCGCTCAGCTTCGCGTCTTCCCTCAGATATTTCTTCAGTGTCTTGTAGGTGAAGATGTAGACGCCCATCGAAGCCAGATTGGATTTAGGCTCCTTAGGTTTCTCTTCGAATTCGATGATGCGGTCGTTCTTGTCGGTATTCATGATGCCGAAACGGCTCGCTTCTCTCTTAGGTACTTCAATGACGGCGATCGTCGCCTCGGCATTTGAGTCGATGTGCGTCTGCAGCATCTTCTCGTAGTCCATCTTGTAGATGTGGTCGCCGGAAAGCACCAGGACATACTCGGCATCCTCCTGATCGAGGAAATCCAGGTTCTGGTAGATCGCATCGGCGGTACCGTTGTACAGACCGAGACCCGTCTCGTCCTTCTCTCTCGGCGACAGGACATAGACGCCTCCGCCTTTCGAGTCAAGTCCCCACGTAGAACTTCTTGCGCTGTAGGAACTCAGCAAGATCGATTCATACTGCACCAGCACGCCTACCGTGGAGATGTGCGAATTGGCGCAGTTTGAAAGCGCAAAGTCGATTATCCGATACTTGCCTCCGAAATGGACGGCAGGCTTCGCGACCTTCTTGGTCAGTTCAAAAAGACGTGAACCTCTGCCTCCGGCAAGTATCATCGCTACCATATTATTCTTTATCATGATGGTTACCCCTCGTGTTTATACCTTAATTATACAACATTACATTTTACATACCGAAACAGAATGTGCCGGCACTTTAATGTGCTGCATGTGTTCGCTGCACCTTCCGTTGATATCCATGAGTATTTCATAAAGGTTTCCGTCGTCATAGTCGTGATCATGATCGTCGGGGTTGATGATGATCATGATGTCGTCGAGACGGTATATGAGACATTCATAGTGCCAGGAGAAACCGATGCGCACATCGTCTTTCCTGAATACGTCATATTCTCTTCTCAGATTTATGAGATCCTTGAGATAGTCGCACATGTCGTTGTGCGTGATCCTGAGATCCCAGTCGACCATGTTTATGTCATCGCCGCTGTTGTACGAGTTGCCTACACCGTGCTTGGTACCCATGAACTCCTGCCCCGCATGGATGAAAGGAGTCCCTCTTGAAAGAAGTACCAGTGCCATCGCAAGCTTACATTTCCTCTTCAGGAATTCATCGTTGTCATCAACTCCGTCCCTGCCCAGGCGGTCAAAGAAAGTCGGACCGTCGTGACATTCGACATAGTTCACGGCCTGCTTATAGTCGAGATAATCCGGGCTTGCGCTCAACGCTCTTGTTATGTCGGGATTGTGGATGTTTCCTATCACGTAGTCGATAACGGTCTCCCTGAACATGTCGTTGAACATGCCCACGTCCCTGACCTTCTGCGCATTGTCTATCGATGCCCTCTTTCTTTCATCAAGGGCGTCGCCCATGTTCCAGCCTTCACCGTATACTATGAAGTCGTTCTTGATCTTCACAAGCTCTTCATTCATCCGGTTGACGGTCTCGATGTCCATGATTCCCATGAGATCCATCCTCAAGCCGTCGATGTCGAACAGCTCGACATATCTTCTGGCCATCTCTATCAGATAGGCTCTTACGAAGACGTCTTCGCTTCTGATCTCGCTGCCGCACATCGTGCCTGCCGCAAGACTTCCGTCAGGTTTCCT
>JAGACP010000076.1 GCA_017614055.1 Erysipelotrichaceae bacterium
GGTACGGACTGAAAGAAGATACGATCATCTGCGGGACAAGGATCATCAGGCCTTTGCTGAAATGGGACAAGCAGGAGCTCATCGATTACTGCGACAGAAACGGGATCATGTATGGCATCGACGAATCCAATCTCACCGACAAATATGCGCGCAACAGGATAAGACACCGCAAGGTCGAGAAGATGACTGCTGAAGAGAAAAAAGAACTTCTTGAAGAGATAAGGGAAAGAAACGACCTGAAGACCAGGGAAGAAAGAAGCATAGGCAGATATCTTGACAGAGACAGTTTCTCCGTGGATGAATTCCTTAACATCGAAAACCTCGAGACTTATCTTCGTCATCTTTTCCCTCGCAAGTCGTCGAGACATTACCGGGAGATGATAAGGCAGATATCTTCCGCCAGGGCATGCATGTACCGTGAAGATGATCTGTATCTTGTCAGGGAATACGGCGAAGTCCATGTGTTCAGGAAGCCTGAAGACTATGAAGTCGTATTTAAGAGCATGGAAGATGTCCGATACAGGAAATATGCGTATTTCAGGACATCAAGAAAAGGCGACGGTCTGCACGGAGTGACGCTGAAGGAAACCGATTTTCCGGTGACGATAAGGAATCACAGGAAGGGCGATGCGATCAGGATGAGATACGGGACCAAGAGGATAAGCCGCTTCTTCATCGACCGCAAGATACCTTGCAGGGAACGTCTGAGTTATCCTGTGGTTATCGATGCGAAAGGCGATGTGGTGATGGTCCCCGGCATGGGGTGCGACGAGTGTCATTATTCGGACAATCACAATTTATATGTGATAAAATTATGATATTACGGGAGATGAAAAGATGCTTGACAATGTAAAAGAAATTCTGATCAGTGAAGAAGCTATCGCAAACAGATGCAGGGAACTTGGTGCTCAGATATCACAGGACTACAAAGATACCGTTCCGGTGATAATCGGTCTGCTCAAGGGTTCCGTGCCTTTCATGGCTGAGCTCATGAAGAACATCACCATCGACTGCGAGATAGAATTCATGGCCGTGGCCAGCTACTCGGGAACCGAATCGATGGGCGACGTCAGGATTCTCAAGGATCTTGACCGTTCGATAATCGACCATGACGTGCTGATCGTGGAAGACATCGTCGATACCGGAAAGACCCTGGAAAAGGTCAAGGAGCTGCTTTATTCCAAGGGCGCAAAGACGGTGAAGGTCGTCTCTCTGCTGGACAAGCCTGACAGAAGGACCGTCGAGATCGAAGCCGAATACGTCGGTTTCACGATACCTAACGAGTTCGTCGTAGGCTTCGGTCTGGACTTCAACCAGAAATACCGCAATCTTCCTTACGTGGGCATACTGAAGGAAGAATGCTACAAAGGAGCATAAATGAACAATAACAACAATCGTTCGCTGTTCAACCTGATACCATATATCATAGTTTCGGCATTCCTGATGCTGATGTTGTTCACGAGTCCCAACAGGACGACCAACACCGCACTGAACTACAAGGAGTTCACCGAACTGCTGGACAGCAACAAGATCACATCGGCGAAGGTCTCCGTAGACTACAACACGATGACGATCACCGGCGTCTACAAGGAGGATGGCAAAAACATGCAGTTCAACACCATCATCCCGAATACGGAAAAGGCCGCCGACGAGCTCATCGAGGAACTGAAGGAGATCAACGATGTGACTTTCGTCGATGCGAATGCGTCGAACTATCTGCTTGAACTGCTCGGTTCGGTGGTGCCGATCGTGGCTTTCGCGATCATCGGCATCTATCTGATGAACCGGATGGGAGGCATGAACTCCAACAAGCAGGCGTTCGATTTCTCAAAATCCAGGGCTCATCTTGAAGACAACATCCGCGTGAGATTCTCCGATGTCGCAGGCTGCGACGAAGAGAAGGAAGAGATGGAGGAGATCATCGAATATCTCAAGAACCCGAAGAAGTTCTCGAAGATGGGAGCCAGGATCCCGAAGGGCATCATCATGGTAGGCCAGCCGGGTACAGGTAAGACCCTGCTTGCCAAGGCCGTGGCAGGTGAAGCCAACGTTCCTTTCTATTCCATCTCCGGTTCCGATTTCGTCGAGATGTTCGTCGGTGTCGGCGCCAGCAGAGTGAGAGACATGTTCGCGAGGGCGAAAAAGACCGCTCCGTGCATGATATTCATCGATGAGATCGATGCCGTCGGCAGACAGAGAGGCGCAGGCCTCGGCGGCGGACACGACGAGAGGGAACAGACCCTCAACCAGCTGCTGGTGGAGCTTGACGGCATGACCGACAATGTCGGCATCATCGTCATCGCCGCTACCAACAGACCTGACGTTCTGGACCCGGCACTTCTCAGACCGGGAAGGTTCGACAGACAGATTACCGTTTCGCTTCCTGATGTCAAGGGAAGGAAGGCCATACTGGAAGTTCACGCCAGAAACAAGAAGCTTGCTCCGGGCGTCGATCTGGAGGCGCTGGCCAGAAGGACTCCGGGATTCTCCGGAGCCGATCTGGAGAACGTGCTGAACGAGGCCGCCATCCTGACGGTCAGGGAAGACAAGGATCAGATAGATACTCCGCAGATAGACGAGGCCATCGACAGAGTCATGATGGGTCCTGCGAAGAAGTCGAGGACCTACGACGACCATACCAAGAAGCTGGTCGCCTATCATGAAGCGGGTCATGCGATAGTGGGTCTCAATCTTCCTGACGGAGCGATCGTCCAGAAGGTCACGATCATCCCGAGAGGCAATGCGGGCGGATACAATCTGATCACTCCGAGGAAAGAGAAGATCCTCAATTCCCGCAGGGAACTGCTGGATACGATAACCTCCTACATGGGAGGAAGGGCAGCTGAGGAACTGTTCTTCGACGACATCACCACGGGTGCGTGCGGAGACATCGAGGCCGCGACCAAGATCGCCAAGGACATGGTCACGACATACGGCATGTCCGATCTGGGTCCGATCCAGTACAACAGCGGCAATGATTCCGTGTTCCTGGGCAGGGACTACAATTCTCCTTCGAACGCTTCAAGCCAGGTGGCATACGAGATCGATACCGAAGTTAGGAAGATCATCGATTCATGCCACAGGAAGGCTACGGACATCATCAAGGCCAACAAGAACGATCTGGTCAAGATCGCCGAGACCCTGATGGTCCAGGAGACGCTGACAGCCGAGGAGATCGAGGAGCTCCTGAAGGGTTCCAAGACCATGAAGGCGTACAAGGCCAGCAAGGAAGAGACGGAAAAGACGGCGAAGAAGAAAGCCGTGAAGGCCGAGCCGAAGAAAGCTCCTGCGAAGAAAAAGACGACGAAAAAATAACGATGAGACAGCGGTCAGATGAGGCCGCTGTTTTGTTATATAATGGTCTCATGGAAAACAACGTCGTATTCGCCACGGCTCTTAATGAGCACGTGCGTATCAATATCATCAACTCCAGAGAGATAGTGGAGCAGGCCAGGATCTACCATGACCTGTGGCCGACATCATGCGCAGCTCTGGGCAGGACTCTTTCGGTATGCGCTCTGATGGGTCTGAGACAGAAGGACGACGAAGAAGTCGTCACCGTCACCATAAACGGAAACGGTCCGATCGGAACGATACTGTGCGTCTCTCAAAGCAATGGTCAGGTCAAGGGGTTCTGCGGCGATCCGCATTTCTACGAGAAGTATCCGGAGACAGGAAAACTTGCAGTAGGAAAAGGCGTGGGAACGGACGGCTATCTGAGAGTCACCAAGAACCTTAAGCTTAAACAGAACTACACTTCGCAGGTGAAACTGCAGAGCGGGGAGATA
>JAGACP010000077.1 GCA_017614055.1 Erysipelotrichaceae bacterium
AAAGGCGTAGTTCTTGATCAGGTTCGCTCCGTCGACCAGTCCCATGAAGTAGGTCGGAACGCTTCTGACGTTGACCATGCTCGGGAATATCGCCGAATAGTGATACTGCTGGACGGCGCCTTCGGCCGAGCTTCTTGCGGAATATTCTTCAGCTCCGGCTCTCCTTATGTAGGAGATCTCACCGTTTCTGAGATCCACATAGGCGAAGCCGACGTTCGACTCGTCTTTGCCTACGCTGGTCACGCCGGTGTAGATCCAGACGTTGTCGTTGAACTGTACGTAGGCATAGTCGTCAGTGAATTCCACGACGCCTTTCTTGGCCCAGTTGAACAGGCCGTTCTCGTATCTCTTGGACTGTGAGAACTGTCTGTAGACGGTAGAGATAGGATAGACGTTGTCGACCCATGAAGGCACATCGTCCTTGTCGTAGTAGTCGATATTGCCACTTACGGGATCGACGATGTATACGCCTTTCACGTCTTCGGTCTTGCCGATCCAGGTCACATCCATGACCGGAGCGATCCAGTAAGGATCATTGTTGTCATCAAGTTCGAACTTGACCGATGCCATGATGGCTGTCGGATCGTGGAAGAACAGATGACGGTAGATGTTCTTGCCGAAGTATGCGCTCTTGAGATATTTCATCCCTTCGCTTCTTACCAGCTTCGCATCGCCGGTCTCGCAGTCGACCGTCAGATATCCCGGAGTTGATCCTGTCGCGAAATACTTGAACAGACCGCCGAAGTCGATCGGCGTGACTCTGTAGAGGGTTCCGTTCTTTGAGATCTGGACCCAGTCGTCTCCGATCTGATACTGCGACACTTCATCGGAACCCAGCGTTCCGAAGACTCTGTCGCCGAGCTGCTGGGCGGTATTCTTGTCCACCAGCTGGATCTGTGTCTTGTCGAATTCAGGGATCGTTGCGAAGTCGACGTCTCTGATCACCGACTGGTTCCTGTAGTTGTTCAGACCTCCCGTATATGGAGCGCCGATGAACATCGCCAGGAACAGCACTACGGCAGCGATGAGCGGCACATAGTACAGACGCAGTTTCTTTGCGACCGTATTATCCTTCGATGGCAGCATGATCATGAACAGCAGCCCCAGCAGGATGATCAGTTCGACCAGGAAGCCTGCGGAATGAATATTGACTGGTACGCAGAACAGATACTGCCAGATGAAGACCACGACAAGAGCCGTTATAAGCAGGGCCGTGATCCCGATCTTTCTGAGATCGAAGTTGATCTTCTTTTTCATATCTCTATTCCCCCTTGTTTATGATTCTTTTACCAGCAGCGTCTTGACCAGTATCTGAGAAGCAGATACAGGAAGCCGAACGGGCTCAGATAGAAGCAGAGCTTCACGATGAGACCGATGACAGAGAAGGTGATGCCCAATACCAGGCCGATCACGTTGAATGCCACTGTAAGGGCAAATATCAGGAATAATAATGTCAGCATGTTAACTCCCTCCTTTCAGATGAGAAACGATTCATGCCATAAAGGATGTCATCTCCTATATGGTAATATGATTATATCATAGGTTCATATGACTGTCAAGAAGTAAGACGATAAAAATGATCCTGTTTTTCAGGATCATGGTTATATATATTAAAGTCCTTCTTCTTCCACGAATCTGTAGAAGTCTTTTTCCTTGTCTTTGTCCTGTACGGAGACTGTTCCGACAGGCATCGCATAGAAGATGAATTCTTCTTCTCCGTCAAGACCCAGTTCTCTGTCGCACAGCGGACCATTTACTGCGCCGACGGCGCATCCTCCGAGTCCTATCGACGTACATGCCAGATAGACGTTTTCCGTGACATGTCCCGCATCGGCCATGTTCATGCGGTGGGCGTAGATGCCGTAGCGCCATTCGGCTCTGCGACATACGTAGCTGTAATAGAAGACGACGTTTGCCTTGGCTGCCCAGAGCTGTCCTTCGAGGGAATCGGAGATGAAAGCGCGGAGGTCTTCTTTTTCTTTCAGGAATTCGATGTGATGTTTCATCGGAAGATAATGATAGAAACCGTCATCAAGCCCTTCAACATTCTGGATGGCCATGTATACTTCGAAAGGATGTCTTGCGCCTCCTCCCGGAACGGTCCTTAAGGTCGCATATGATTTTCCTCTTATCTCCTTGACTCCCTGCGAGCACCACAGCAGATATGAAAGTTCCAGGAGAGTCATCTTTTCCTGGGTGTAGACCCTGTGGGACTGTCTGGAGTTGATCACATGGAGGAAGTCGTTGTCTATGTCGAGGTCTTTGAAATCCAGCGGAAGAGGTATCGATGTCTCGCGCATCGGTTCCTTCACCAGAGGAGGCTGAGGTCTCTTCAGTTCCTGGTCGGTCTGATATCCTTCGTATTCCGTGTCGTCCGGATGCATGATCCTTCTGCCTTCATGGATGAGTTCGTCGATCTGTTCCTGGGTGAGTTTCATGATGGCCTCCTTTTTTCTAAAGTATACAATGTTTGTCTGTGCATTTGAAACGCAGCGGCTGCACTGTTTGATTTAGTGTCGGGCAGAAAGTATCATAAAGAAGAAAAGATGTCATGAAAGACAGGGATCAGACAATAGTAAAGATGAGCACGTACGTCAGTGCGGTACCTGATATATTCGGATATCAGTTTTTGTCCAAGTTCACCCTAGGCATACTGATATTTGTGCTGAACAGGATCTGCATGGCTCTGCTCAAGAGTACGGGAAGGGTCGCCATAAGCACGGGAGATCTCGATTTCCTGTACAAGACCTGGCAGGGACCTCTTCTCATCGTGATCGCGATAGCGTCTCTTTTTCTGTATACCACGGTAGACATCAACATCCAGAT
>JAGACP010000078.1 GCA_017614055.1 Erysipelotrichaceae bacterium
AGGGGAGGAACCAAGGGATGATGAAAAGACTCATGAATATCCTTATGATCGTCCTTGTGTGCATAACGCTGGGCGGATGTCACGGTTCGAAAGGGACCTCGGGTTTTACAGTGCCTGAACAGTTCGATACTGACAGGCAGTATACGATCACTTTCTGGGCGAAGAACGATACCAACATCAATCAGGTCAACATATACAAGAAAGCAATAGCGGACTTTGAAAGCATCTATCCGAACATCACGGTGAACATGAAGCTGTATACCGACTATTCGAGGATATACAACGATGTCATTACCAACATCTCCACGGGTACGACTCCCAATGTCTGCATCACGTATCCCGACCATATCGCCACATACATGACCGGAAGCAACGTCGTGGTCAATCTGGATGATCTGATCGCCGATGAGAAGTACGGACTGGGCGGAAACGAACTCAGGTTCGACGGACCTGAAAGGGACGAGATGATCGAAGAATTCTTCAGTGAATGCATGTTTTCGGGAAGTTACTATGCGCTTCCTTACATGCGTTCGACCGAAGCTCTATATATGAAGAAAACATATATAGAGAAACTGGGATTCGAGATACCCGACATCGTAACCTGGGATTTCGTATGGCAGGTGTGCGCAAAAGCGATGGAGAAAGACGGGAACGACGATTATCTGATAAACGGACAGAAGGTCCTGATACCGTTCATATACAAGTCTACGGACAACATGATGATCAGCATGCTGAAGCAGCTGGATGCCGGCTATTCCGACGATTCGGGACAGATCATGATCTTCAACGATACGACGAAAGATTTATTGAAACAGGTTGGGGATCATGCCTCGAAGGGCGAGTTCTCGACCTTCAAGATCTCCAGCTATCCGGCCAACTTCCTCAATGCGGGACAATGTCTGTTTGCGGTAGACTCGACGGCGGGAGCGACGTGGATGGGTTCGGATGCTCCATTGGTGGACATACCTGAAGACAAGCTCGTGCAGTTCGAAACGGTCGTCAGACCGATTCCTCAGTTTGATACTCATAACATCTGGATGATATCCCAGGGTCCTTCGCTCTGCGTCTTCAACAAGGAAGACGATCAGGAAGTCCTGGCCTCGTGGCTGTTTGCGCAGTATCTGCTGAGCAACGACGTCCAGATCGCCTACAGCAAGACTGAGGGTTACGTCCCTGTGACCGCCAAGGCGCAGAATTCCAAAGAGTATCAGGAATACCTGTCTCTAAGAGGAAGCGACGATGTCGAGCACTATTCCATCAAGATCGATGCCGCCAACCTGCTTCTTGAAAATACGAGCCATACGTTCGTCACTTCCGTGTTCAACGGTTCCGCTTCACTGAGAGATGCGGCAGGCAATCTCATCGAGAGCGTCTGCAAGGCCGTGAGGAAGAAACAGACCATCGACGACAGTTATCTTGACGATCTGTTCTCGCAGACAAGGTCGCTGTATCATCTGGATCAGACCAGCGCGGTATCGTCATACACCGATCTTGGGCCTCTGCCTGTAACCTCCAGACTGCTTCTGGCAGGGCTGGCGCTCACCTGGCTGTCCATAGGCGTCTATTGGCTGTACACCCGCAGAAAATAGATACTTATTGTGATATCATAATGTTGTTCTAAGTGTGCTTAGAAGAAAGGAAGAGAAATGAAAAAATTATTTACTCTGATGCTCGCGCTGCTGACGGTATTCGCTCTTGTCGGCTGCACCAAGCAGAATGAACCTGAACCTGTGGTCGAACCTGAACCGACAGAAGACAATCCTGTAATGACTTACGCTGAATATGCCGCACTTCCTGCAGACGGTTCTGCAACGGTAGTGATCGAGGCATACGTCCAGGCCGCACAGTCATACTGGAACGGCGCTACGCTGTATCTCCAGGATCAGGACGGCGCATACTTCGTATATCAGGGACAGATCTCCGAGGAAGATTACGCGAAAGTCGTCGATTCTACCGACTATTCCGCAGGCTGGAAAGGTCTGGCAAACGGAACCAAGGTCCATGTCGAAGGAACCAAGACCGAATGGGCCGGTGAAGTCGAGATCGCAGACGCTGTAGTTACTCTTGTGGACGGTGCCGAAAAGTGGAAGGCAGAAGCCGAAGATGTCACCGCTCTGCTTGGAACAGACGGTCTTGCCGAGAAGATGAACAGAGCAGTCAAGTTCACCGACATGGTCGTTGAACCTAGCACTGACGCCGAAGGCAACGAAGTCGCATTCCTGTACAACTGGGACGGCTCAGGCGAAGAAGGAACAGACAGCGACCTGTACTTCAACGTCTCTACCGGAGGCAACACCTACACGTTCGTCATAGAGTACTATCTGTGCCATGAAGGTTCTGATGCATACGAGGCAGTTAGAAGCCTGAATGTCGGCGATACAGTCAACATCGAAGGATTCCTGTACTGGTATGAAGGCGCTCAGCCTCATGTAACATCTGTAATCGTAAAATAGGTTATATGAATGAAAGAGCTTCACGATATCGTGAAGCTCTTTTTTTGTTTCTTTGTCTGTTGTTTCTTTACCACATCGGCGTGTAGTTGCCGTCGTTCACATATTCATCATCCATCAGCATGAAGTACTGGAAGGAATCCTCTCCCAGCCTGCTGAATGAATCGGTGTTCCTTTCATATCTTGCGACCTTGGTTCCCGATCTGATCGTATCGGCTATCCAGATATAATCCTCTTCAACACCGATGACGATGCCGACATGTCCGGCGAATCCGCAGAGGTCTCCCGCCTTGATGCGGTCCGACTGAAGCAGTTCATCGGTTATGTTCACTCTTTCGCCCAGGATGGACATGCCGTAGGAACCAGGGCCTCCCGCACCCATGTCGCCGAAATCGAAGCCTCCATTGTAGTAGCACCACGATACGAATCCTCCGCAGTCAAGGCCGTTTGGTCTTTTCATCATGTACAGACTGGTTCCCAGATCCGCAACGGTAAGTCCTCCCTCAAGGTATTCGAGGTCCCTTGAATGATCGTCCGTCGTATCTTCCATGAAATACTGTCCCCAGTATCTCAGTCCGTATATCGTGGCGACGATGTCGTCGAACTTGTCTTCGCTCAGATACAGTCCTCTGTGGTAGTATCTGCCTTCGCCGTCGCTCCTTCTTGGATCGTTGGTCTGGTCGAGCTTGCCGCTTTCGGCGAAGTAGGCGATGCGGTAAGGGAACTGCAGGGCCAGGAATCTTGCGGCTGCGACGACTCCCGCTCTTGTGCCGTATCCCGCTTCGTCTATCTTCTTCTCCAGGACTTCGTCGAGCTTATGCGCCTGAATGGAATCGCAGATCGTTTTATTCAGGACAGGCTTGGACATGGAGTCGGTATCGATCAGCGTATACAGATCGGTTACTTCGATGTCGATGCTGTCGGAAAGACCGTGCGAGCTGACGGTGATGGTGCTCGTGCCGACGCCTTTTGTTACGATATAGCCGTCCTGCACGTATGCGACGTTCTCGTTGGAAGAGGTGACGGACAGATCTTCATCGTTTCCGTATGTCAGTACGTTCATGCCGAGGCTGATCCGGTCTCCTATAGGATAGAAAGGATATTCCAGATCGGTGAGTTTTATGGCGATCGTGGAATCGATCAGCGCATCGCTGGAGTAGACTCTGTTGAGGCTGTCTTTAACGTGGATGTACCAGTTTCCCGGTTCAAGGTCATATGTCTCTTCAGGATCGTATCTGTGCCATTCCGTATCTTCACCGGCATCCCGATAATTATCTACCGCTATGTAGTAGTTCCTGTCGATCAGGCTCTTGTCGTTCACCGTTGCGGCTATGAGAACGGAATCATCGTCCAGATTAAGTA
>JAGACP010000079.1 GCA_017614055.1 Erysipelotrichaceae bacterium
ATCTTATTCTCTTGAAAGGGAGGAATGGAAATGGATAGATACAGCATAAACGATCTCAGCATGATAACGGGCCTTACGACCAGGACGATCAGGAACTATCTGAATCTGGGAGTCATGAAAGGAGAGAAGATCGACGGAAACTGGTCGTTCACCGAGGAAGATGTCGAGGAGATGATGAAGAACGACTACGTGAAGCAGGCGATGAGCACCAAGAGGAACGCCATCGTGTATGATTTCATGGCCGACATGAAGAAGAAAGACAGCAGGATGTGCGTGATCCTGGATCTGGCTGAAGATGCCAAGGGATCCATGGAAGTGTCTGGGACCTTCTGCGATTTCATCAACGAGAATTCCAATGACATCAGGTTCAACATGTTCAGCGAAGGCGGAAACATCAGGGTGATACTGTCGGGTGACGAAAAAGAAGTCCTGAAGATCATGAGACATTACTACAGCTAAAAAGACGATATTTCATCGATAATCAGACAAAGACGATGCGGATATCGTCTTTTTTTGTGTCAAAATGGCACTTTTTTCTTTACTTTTCGATATCCGGATGCAATAATAGTGGTAGAAAGTGGCATATAGTGGGGAAAAGTGGTAGATGTTTATAGGTGAGTATAAACACAATCTGGACACCAAGGGAAGGATCATAATTCCCAGCAAGTTCCGTGAAGAGCTTCACACCACTTTCATATTGACCAGAGGTCTTGACGGCTGTCTGACCATTTATTCGCTGAAACAGTGGGAGAAACTGTTCGAGGAAGTAAACAAGCTTCCGACGACGAAAAAGGCCGCAAGACAGTATGTCAGGATGCTGACATCAACGGCGACCGAATGCACCCTGGACAACCAGGGACGCATACAGATCCCGTCTTTCCTTTCCAAGCCAGTCAACATCACCAAGGAGTGCGTGGTGATCGGCGCAAACGATCACATAGAGATCTGGGACAAGGATACATGGGATACGTACTATATCGATGCTTCGAACAACTTCGAGGAAGTTGCCGAGAATCTGACCGACCTTCTGAACAATGAGTGACCATGTATCGGTGATGCTTCATGAGGCGGTCGATCTGCTGGACGTGAAGGAAGACGGTATTTATGTCGACGGGACCCTGGGAAGAGGGGGACACGCCGCAGAGATACTGAAGAAGCTGAAAAAGGGAAAGCTGTACTGTTTCGATCTTGACAGCCAGGCCATCGCGGAATCGAAGGAACTGCTGAAAGGATATGACAACGTCGCATTCATCCATGACAATTTCGCAAACATGAACAGTCATGTGGATCATGTCGACGGGATACTCCTGGACCTGGGGGTGTCGTCGCCGCAGTTCGATCAGAGCGAAAGGGGCTTCTCCTACCGCTACGACGGACCGCTGGACATGAGGATGGACAGGGACGACGGACTGACAGCCTATGAGGTCGTGAACAGCTATCCGAAGCAGGAACTGATAAGGATCTTCAGGGAATACGGCGAGGAAAGAAATGCCGTAAGGATCGCCGAGAAGATCGTGGAATCAAGACCTGTAGAGACGACCCTGCAGCTGGCGGATGTGATAAAGTCCGCTCTGCCTGCGAAAGTGCTCAGCAGAAAGGGGCATCCCGCCAAGCAGGTGTTCCAGGCGATACGCATCGAAGTCAACAGAGAACTGGAGAGCCTTAAGACCTTCCTTGACAGTTTCGATCAGATCCTGAACAAGGACGGAAGAGTCGTGATCATCACTTTCCATTCACTGGAAGACAGGCTGGTCAAATACAGATTCAAGGAGTTAAGTACCGCTCAAGACGATCTCAAGGTCGCTCTGAGACCTGAAGAAGTGAAGAAAGCGGACTACGTGCTGCTGAACCATGGAAAGAAACCGTCTCAGCAGGAGATAGAAAACAACCATCGCGCAAGCAGTGCGATCCTGAGGGGAATAAAGAAGACAAATGGCTAGGATAGTAAGAAGAAAAAGAAGAAAGCTTAACCTGAGCGGACTGGCGACCGTGCTTTTCACGTTCTCCCTGATAGCCCAGCTGGCTACGAGTCTGCTTGTGAACACGATAAACACGTCCCTGGCGATGAGGATCCAGGCGATGAACGAAGAGATAGCGATCCTGAAGACGGAGAACCAGAATCTCACATATGAGATAAACACTCTGGAGAACAAGGACAGGATCTATGAGATAGCCGAGCAGGCGAATCTGTACCAGGATTCAGACAACATCATAGCCGTGGCAGGTGACTGATGAGACGAAGCAATTTCAGACTTCGTCTCCTGTATTTTCTGATGATGACCATGACGGTCATCATTATTGCGAATGTTTTCATAGTCACGCTGATGAAGGTGCATGTGCGTTCCAATACCTCCCTGGTCGACTATGTGAATTCCGTATCCAACATCGAAGAGAGGATATTCTCTTCAAGAGGCAACATATATGACAACGCGGGTGCGGTCGTTGCCCAGGACGTGCAGACCTACGACATCATCTGTTATCTCGATCCGGACCGTCTCTCCGCAGACAACGAGATAGCTTACGTGGATGATCCCGTTTATGCGGCAGAGAAACTGGCTCCGATCCTGGAGATGGAAGCCAAGGACATATATGACATCCTCACGGCGAACAGGAATCTCTATCAGACTGAACTGGGAGCCAACGGCAGGAATCTGTCGGAGGAACAGAAGGAAGCGATAGAAGCCATAGAGGATCTCCATGGCATCGATTTCCGTAATTCGTACAAGCGTTATTATCCCTACGGAGACGTGATCTCGCCCCAGCTGGTGGGATTCGCCCAGTCCGACGACAACGGCAAGCTCGTGGGGAAGCTCGGGCTTGAGGAATATCTCAACGATGAACTCTCGGGGACCGACGGATATCATTCCTACCAGAGAGACAAACACGGATACATCCTTCCGGGCATGTACGACGAGACCGTCGAAGCGATAGACGGATATGACGTATATCTGACACTTGATCTGGCCATTCAGGAAGCCCTGAATACGGCCCTTAACACAACCATAGAAGCCAAAAACGCCAGCCGCGCATGGGGCGCCGTAGTCGAGATAAAAACAGGCAAGATACTTGCCTGGGGACAGACTCCTTCCTTTGATCCTAACAATCTTACCTCTGACGATGTACAAGTAAACTACGGCTCCCAGCTGGCTTACGAACCCGGTTCGGTCATGAAGGCCGTGATATATTCCGCAGCCATGGATCTAGGCGTATACGACGGAAACAGGGAATTCGATTCATCGCCTTACTGTTACACGGAGACGGCGGGAAGGACATACGCAGGCAACGAGCTTGCGTGCATTAAGAACGTATCGGACAGAAACTGGGGGAACATTCCTCTGGATTACGGACTCATATATTCCAGCAACGTTGCGACCGCAACGCTTCTTTCACAGTATGTGGGCATAGAAAACTACGAAGAATACATGCACAGGTATCATCTCTATGAAAGAGTCAATTCCGACGGAATCGACGAGATAGCCGGATATACCAACTACGGACTGTCTCCCGTAGACGACATCACCGCGACATACGGACAGGGATCTTCGCTGACCATGCTGCAGCTTCTGCAGGCGTATACGGCGATATTCGGAAACGGCGAGATGATCAAGCCTTACTTCATCGACAAGATCGTCGATCCGAATACCAACACGACCGTATATCAGGGGACCAGGAACGTCGTATCCACTCCGATAAGCAGGGAAACGGCGAACCAGATGCATGATCTGCTCAGAAGAGTCGTTTCGGACCCTGAAGGTACGTGCCGCCACTATGCGGCAAAGACCGTCGAAGTCATGGGCAAGACGGGAACTTCGGAGATACCGATTGACGGCGGATATGACGAGAATACCAGCATCATATCGTGCATGCTGGGATTCCCTTATGATGATCCGGAATACATGGTATATTTCGCCTATGTCTCTCCCGAGACCGTCTACTACAACTACGACATCAAGCCCATTCCCGATCTGATCGACAGGATAGCTCTTCTCCAGAACATCGGATTCGATGAAGACGACGTCGAAACGGAGAAATATATATACAAGTACGAGATGCCTCTTCTGAGGTCTAAGAAGACCGCGGAGGCATACGATCTTCTCGACAGATACGATCTGGAAGCGGTCGTGATAGGGGACGGAGAGATCGTAGTGGATCAGTATCCAAAGACCGGCGAGATCATCTATACCAACCAGAAAGTGTTCCTTATGACCGATGGAAGCAACATCGCTCTTGCGGACATGGAGGGATGGACGAGGAAAGACATCGTGAACTATGCCAATACAGCCATGCTGAACATAAAGATCGAAGGTTCGGGAATAGTCTATGAACAGTCCGTATCGCCTGAAACGATAGTCAACTCCAATACGGAGATAAACGTAAAGCTAAGAGAGATAAATCACGTCGAGGAAGCTTCAACGGAAGATATGGTTGTAGAACCGGAAGATTAGGTTATAATATTCTAGTATGTATATCGGTGTGAGATACATTTTGGGATTTGCGCTCAGTGTTGTCGCGATGCTTGTCGCGATGCCGCGCTACATATCATATCTTTCAAACAGGGACATAAACCAGGTCACATCCGACTATGCCCTGGATGAATTCAAGAACAAGGCCAAGACTCCTATCATGGGAGGTCTTCTTTTTGTCCTGATACCGATAATAGTAAGCATAATCACGGATATCACGGTGCTTTCAGACAGGAGGTTCCTGTTCGTGATGCTTTCATACCTGCTATACTGCTCCGTAGGCTTCATCGACGACATGCTGGTGATAAGAAGCCATACCAACGACGGTCTTTCCGCAAAGACGAGACTTGTCATGGAGTTCAGCTACACACTGATACTGTATCTGCTGTTCAGGGACGTCATCTGCGAACAGGTGACAATACCTTTCCTGAATGTAGGAATACAGCTTTACTGGATCATATTCGCGGGATTCATGATCCTGCTGTACATGGCCGAAGCAAACGCCGTCAACTTTACGGACGGCATGGACGGACTCTGTGCGGGAGTTTCCGCCATTGCTCTGCTTCCTTTCCTGGCTTTTGCCTTCATCTACGGAAACAACGGCATAGCTCTGTTCCTGATATGCATCCTGGGGGCATTGCTGGGCTATCTGAAGTTCAATTTCCATCCGGCGAAGATCTTCATGGGCGACAGCGGTTCGCTTGCCCTGGGGGCTTTATTCTCTTCTCTGGCGGTCATGATGGACAAGACCGTTGCGCTGTTCGTAATAGGCGGAGTATTCGTGGCCGAGATGTTCTGCGTGGTGGTTCAGCAGCTGTCGGTGAGACTGTTCCATAAAAGGGTATTCTCATACACTCCGATACACTACGCATTCGTCATCAAGGGACACAGAGAGACTTCCATAGTCCTGTGTTTCTATCTTGTACAGCTTCTGCTTTCGATAATCGGATTCTTCATAGGGATCAACACCAGATGAAGTATCTTTTCAATGAAGACCGCGGATCTCTCAAGGAAAGGATCTGCGAGATAAACAATGTAACTGAAGAGGAACTTGATGTTTCTCGTTTTAATAATGTGCCGGAAATAAAAGTACTGAAAGAGTTCAAAGACCGGCTTGATCGGTGCAGGGACATGAGATTCCTGATAGTGGGCGACTATGACTGCGACGGCATCTGCGCCACAACGATAATAAAGCGACTGCTCGACAGCCTTGAGATACAGAACAATCATTTCATCCCTTCAAGAAGCAGACAGGGGTACGGACTCAACGACGAGATAGTCCGTAATGCATACGACAACGGATTCAAGGCCATCTTCTGCGTGGACAACGGCGTTTCCGCCAGAGATCAGCTGGCAAAAGCAAGAGATCTCGGCATTAAGACGTTCGTCATAGACCACCATGAGTATTCTGATAGACCTGAATGCGACGCTTTCCTGCATCCGGACATGTTCGAGGAGAACTACAGGGACATGTGCGCTGCCGGACTCTGCACGCTGCTGTCAGAAAGCTATCGTCATGACGACCTCAGTGTCGTATACGGGGGACTGGCCACGATGGCCGACATGGTATGCGTGCTGGGTTACAACCGCTATCTCATCACCGAGATGATGAAGATACTGAAAAGTACCGATATCCTTCCGGTCAGATATCTGCTGGGAAAGAAAGAAGTGGACTATGATTCGCTGACATACAACGTCATACCGAAGATAAACGCGGTATCGAGACTTGAACAGATGCTCAATGTCAACTATGTTGTGAGATATCTTCTGAACAACGACGATTCATGTCTGCAGTATCTGGGAAAGATCGAAGAGATCAACAGGACCAGGAAAGACCTGGGCAGCGAGATGTACGGACTGGCGCAGAGACTGGCGGACAGAAACCGGGACATAGTGATCGTTAAGTCCGACGTGTTCAGGGAAGGACTCTGCGGGATGATAGCAAACAGGCTGATGAACGAACTGGAAAAGCCGGTGATAATCCTCAGCGAGAACGGGGATGAGCTTAAAGGTTCGGGAAGAAGTCCAAACGGTTCGAATTTCTATGAGTATCTCAAAAACGCGGAAGAGATCTTCAGCACTTTTGGCGGACATGCCCAGGCTGTAGGCCTGTCTCTCAAGAAAGACAGACTGCCCGAACTGCTTGAATATGTTGAAAACAATGAATTTCCATGTCCCGAACAGATCAGGAACGTGCTTGTTTTAGACAGGGAAGACATATCTTTCGACATGCTTGAAGAACTTGAAGAACTGAAACCATTCGGCAGCGGATTCATGGAACCGCTGTTCGCAGTAAAGGATGTAGACTGCCGCAACAGGTACATCATAAACAGGAAATATCCGAAATACAGGATCTCCGATCAGCTGGAGGCCATAAGCTTCAGAAGTTCGGACATAGACAAGGATTTCGATACGATAATCGGCAGGATCAAGAAAGACGATTATCATGCCGGGAAACTGTCCATGATAATTGAAGATTTGATGAGGTTTTAATATAATTGTCTTGTATTAGAGGGGTAATGATATGAACTTGAAAGACTATATAGCATCGATTCCTGATTTTCCGCAGGAGGGCATCCTCTTCAGAGACATCACTCCGTTGATGGCTGACGGTGAAGCTTTCCACGAAGCGTGCGCACAGCTGATCGAATATGCCAAGAAAGTCGGCGCTGAAGTGGTCGCAGGTCCCGAATCCAGAGGATTCATTTTCGGCTGTCCTGTAGCCAACGAACTGAAGATCGGTTTTGTTCCTGTAAGAAAGCCGAACAAGCTTCCTCGCAAGACCATATCATACAAGTATGATCTCGAATACGGCACGAACGAGCTGCACATGCATGCCGATGCCATCCAGAAGGGCCAGAAAGTCCTCATCATCGACGACCTGCTGGCGACCGGCGGAACGGTCGAGGCTACCATCAAGCTTGTGGAAGAGCTGGGTGGCGAAGTAGTCGGATGTGCCTTCCTGATCGAACTTGAAGATCTCAAGGGAAGGGAAGTCCTGAAAGACTACGATGTCTTCACCCTCATGAAGTATTAAAATCGAAGCTAGGCTTCGTTTTTAAATATGTCTATGGTCACACTCATACACACCAGAGAAGAACTGTTTGACGAGATCGGCAAGTACATAAGCAGCGAAGAATCCGTCAGACTCATCGAGAAGGCGTACGACTATGCCTTCGAGAAGCACAAGGATCAGAAAAGGAAATCCGGCGAACCTTACTTTGTGCATGTTTTGAATGTGGCCTACGAGCTGGCGAAACTGCGCGTAGATCCTAACACGATCTGCGCAGGTCTTCTGCACGATGTCATCGAAGACTGCAACGTCGACGTGGACGAATTCAAGGAACTGTTCGGCGAAGAGATCTACGAGATGGTCGATGCGGTGACCAAGATCTCCAACCTGAAGTTCGTCGACGAGCAGGAATACCAGGCGACCAACCATAGAAAGATCCTGATCGCCATGGCCAAGGACATCAGAGTGATACTTGTCAAGCTGGTGGACAGGCTCCACAACATGCGAACTCTTGAATATCTTCCTGAAGAGAAGCAGAAGAAGATAGCGAAAGAAACACTCGACGTCTATGCGCCGATCGCCCACAGATTAGGTATCGCCGAGATCAAGAACGAGCTCGAGGATCTTTCTTTCTATTATCTGGACAACGAGAAATACCACGAGATCGCAAGGCTCGTCGAATCGAAGAAGAGCGAAAGAGACAAGCAGATAGACATCATGATGCAGGACATATCCATCATCCTGGAGCAGCATCATATTCCTTTCAGGATCTTCGGAAGATCAAAGCATCTTTATTCAATAAACAAGAAGATGGTCACCAAGAACAAGCGTTTCGACGAGATCCTGGATCTTCTTGCGATAAGGATAATAACGGAGACCGAGACAAACTGCTACGAGATACTGGGATACATCCATGCGGTATACAGGCCGATACCGGGCAGGCTCAAGGACTATATAGCCATGCCGAAGATGAACATGTACCAGTCCCTGCATACGACGATCGTCGGACCGGACGGAAGGATCTACGAGGTCCAGATCAGGACCGAGGAGATGGACGAGGTCGCGGAAAGAGGCATCGCCGCCCACTGGTCGTACAAGGAAGGAAAGACCAGATCGCAGAAGGAAGTCGTGAATGAACTGAGATGGCTGAAAGCTTTCGAAGACAATTCCGAGACCAATGCCAACCAGTACATGGACGACATAACCCATGACATCTTCAATGCGAACATCTACTGTCTTACCCCAAGAGGCAGGGTCATCGACCTTGCGGCAGGAGCTACGCCGATAGATTTCGCTTACCGCATACATACCGAAGTGGGAAACCAGACCGTAGGAGCGCTGGTAAACGGCGTACTGGTCCCTTTGAATACGCCTTTGAAGGCCGGCGATGTCGTCGAACTCAGGACAAACAAGAACTCAACTCCTTCGGAAGACTGGCTGAAGTTCGTCAAGACCAACCATGCCCGCAACAAGATCAAGGCCTTCTTCATGAGGAAGGAATACGAGGAGAAGGAAGAATCGATAAAGGCGGGCGAGGACATGCTGAAGGAGGAATTCAGGAAGCATGACATATCCCTGGATTATCTGGATACCAAGAAACTTGACAGGATAGCTTCGAGCCTGCAGTTCTCCAACGGACACGAACTTCTCTATGCGATAGGATGCAAGTCGATGGCTCCGATCAACGTCGTCGAAAAGATCATAAAGTTCGGCAAGCGTGAAGTCGACATCGAGACGATAGAGAAGATAACCAAGAGAAATTCCGAAAGGAATCAGACCATATCCAAGACAGGCATAGTGGTCAAAGGCGTCAGTTCGATGAAACTGTCCCTTTCTCCGTGCTGCTCTCCCGTATACGGAGACGACATAGTCGGATTCGTATCGAAAGGCCAGGGCATAAAGGTCCACAGGAGAGACTGTCCGAACGTCCTTGACCGCAAGAGACTGATAGATGTCGAATGGGATCCCAACAGACCGGACACGAAATATGAGGCTTCGATCAAGATCTTCTCGAAAGACCGTTCGTATCTGCTTACCGATCTGGTGACTGTCGTAGCCCAGTACAAGGCCAATCTCACCGCCGTAAACAGCGTCGCCAATACCGAAGATCTCACTGCGACGACATCGCTTTCTTTCATGGTAAACGACCTTGAACATCTCGATACGATAATGACGAATCTGCGCAAGGTGGACAGCGTCATCACGGTTGAAAGAGCGATAAAATGATGTTAAGATTGTCTTGTCGATAAACAAAAGAATCACAATGTTCTGCTTACAGCGAGAAGCGTCCGGTGCAAGGCTTCATCAGGATATGTGAGGGACACTTGTTTGACACCTTGGGGCGTATGATCTGCGTTAAAGATTCAGAGGGCACATTATGTGAACTAAGGTGGCACCGCGTCAACAACGTCCTTAGAAGGGGCGTTTTATTTTATTCAAGGAGGTCTAATATGTCATATCAGACTGTAAAAGGAACCTATGATCTGCTCGAGAAAGACATGATGAAGTTCAATGAACTTGCCGGGCTTTTCCGCGGCTATCTCGATCTGTACGGATACAGCGAGATGAAGACTCCGGTCTTCGAATATACCGGCGTATTCAGGAAAGAGAACGACACGTCCGACATGGTCACCAAGGAGATGTATACTTTCTCGCCCAACGGAAAGGATTCGCTGACTCTGCGACCGGAAGGCACGGCGGGCATAATCAGGTCGTTCGTCGAAAACAAGATGTACGCCAATCCGGAGATGCCGGTCAAGCTTGCCTATATCGAGGAGATGTTCAGACATGAAAGACCTCAGAAAGGCAGACAGAGGCAGTTCACGCAGCTGGGAGTGGAGTGCATCGGGGAAAAGGATCCTCTGATCGATGCCGAAGTCATCGCTCTTGGCTATTTCTACATAAAGGCCATAGGTCTCAATGACGTCAAGGTGTTGCTCAATACTCTGGGAGACAACGAGTCCAGGCTGAAATACAAGGACGAACTCATAGAATACTTCAGACCGTTCAAGGATCAGCTGTGCTTCGACTGTCAGAACAGGCTCGAGAAGAACCCGCTCAGGATACTCGACTGCAAGGTCGATCATGAAAGTCAGATAGTGCAGAATGCTCCGAAGATGAAACTCAATGAGTCTTCTGAGGAGTATTTCGCAAAAGTCAGACATTATCTGGATGTGCTCAACATCCCGTATGAGATAGATGACAAGCTGGTAAGAGGCCTCGACTACTATACCGATACGGTATTCGAAGTGGTTTCGACCAACGAAGCCTCGGGATCGCAGTCGACCATCTTCGGCGGAGGCAGATATGACAACCTCGTTAAAGAGATGGGAGGACCGGAGATCTCTGGAATCGGTTTCGCCATCGGCATGGAGAGACTGATGATCCTGGCTGAGGCCGAAGGAGTATTCGAGGAACTTGATAAAGAACTCGACTGCTACGTCATAAACCTTAACGAAGACAAGGACTATGCCCTGGATGTGACGGGCATGCTTAGGGAGAACGGATTCACCTGCGAGATGGACTACTACGGAAGATCTCTGAAGGCGCAGTTCAGGACTTCCGAAAGGAAGAACGCCAGATTCGTTCTGATAATAGGAGAGGATGAGGTCAACAGCGGCAGCGTCACCGTCAAGGATGTACTGACCAAGGCGCAGGAGACCGTGAAGAAAGAAGAACTGGCTGACCGTCTAGATCAGCTTATGGAGGATTATTATGTATAGAGACCACACGTGCAACGAGCTTAGAAAATCCGATGAAGGGAAACAGGTAACTCTCTGCGGCTGGGTAGCCAAAAGAAGGAACCTCGGTTCCATCGTATTCATCGATCTCAGAGACCGCTACGGCATAACGCAGATCACTTTCGACGAGAACCATGCGGATCTTGTCAAGGATGTAAGGAACGAATATGTCCTGCAGGTCAAGGGAAAGGTCGGATTGAAACAGACTCCAAACGACAAACTCGACACGGGCGAGATAGAAGTCCTTGCCGAAGAGTGCAGGATCTTTTCGGCCGCCAAGACGACGCCGATGATCATCGCCGACGAGACGGACGCATTAGAAGACCTCAGACTCAAATACAGATATCTTGATATCAGAAGGAATCCGATCAAGGAAAAGCTTCTTCTCAGAGACAAAGTCACCACGATAGTAAGAGATGTCCTGCACAAGGACGATTTCGTGGAAGTGGAGACGCCTATACTGTCCAAGTCTACTCCTGAAGGCGCAAGAGACTATCTTGTCCCTTCCAGGCTGTACAAAGGAAAGTTCTATGCGCTTCCTCAGTCTCCGCAGCAGTACAAGCAGCTTCTGATGATCGGCGGAATGGACAGATACTTCCAGATCGCCAGATGTTTCAGGGATGAGGACCTGAGAGCAGACAGGCAGCCTGAATTCACCCAGATAGATATCGAGATGTCTTTCGCGGATGAAGAGGATATCTTCGCGGAAGTCGAGAAGATCATGAAAGCCATTTTCAAGGAAGTAAAAGGAATAGAGGATCTTGAATTCTCGAGAATAAAATATATCGATGCGATGGACAAGTATGGTTCAGACAAGCCTGACATCAGATTCGGAAACGAGATGACCAATGTTTCTGAATTATTCAAAGATTCTACTTTCAGCATCTTCAGCAGCTGCGTCAAGGAAGGCGGAGTCATCAAGGCTCTGGTATTCAAGGATGTCGCATCGAAGCTTTCACGCAAGAAATTCGATGAATATACGGAGTTCGTAAAGGTATACAAAGCCAAGGCTCTGGCATATCTCAAGTACGACAATGATGAATTCTCCGGTTCCGTGAACAACGCGCTTCCTCAGGAAGAAAAAGAAGCCCTGAAGCAGGCTCTGGGACTTGAAAACGGTGATGTGGTGCTCATGATAGCCGACAGGAAAAACATCGCGGAAACGGCTCTGGGAGCCCTCAGGAAGAAGATGGGCGAAGAACTTGGTCTCATCGATGAAAACAAGTACTGTTTCGCATGGATAACGGAGTTCCCGATGTATGAATTCTCCGAGGAGGAAGGCAGATGGGTGGCAGCACATCATCCGTTCACTTCTCCAAGGGACGAAGATCTGGACAAACTGATGACAGACCAGGCGAACTGCTATTCGAGGGCCTATGACCTCGTACTGAACGGCTATGAACTGCTTTCAGGATCAGTGAGGATCCATGACTCGGAAATGCAGGCGAAGGTATTCGAAGCGCTCGGTCTTACGCCTGAACAGGTGGCAAACAAGTTCGGCTTCTTCATCGAAGCATTCAACTACGGCGCACCTCCTCATCTGGGTGTGGGAATAGGTCTTGAAAGACTGGTGATGCTTCTGTCGGGGACTGACAACATCAAGGATGTCGTGGCCTTCCCGAAGACCGCCAGCGCATACTGCCTGATGTCGGACGCTCCGAATATAGTCGATCAGGATCAGCTTGATTTCCTCGGTCTTGACATAAGGAAACAGGACAAAGAATAGTATTTACTAAACTTTATCAATAGAGTTATAATTTCAGTGTATTAAAGGAGGACTGTTAAATGCCAGCTAAAATCGATCGTGATTTATGTATTGGATGTGGCGCATGTACAGGAGTTTGTCCAACTGAATCTTTATCTTTGGACGAAGAAGGCAAGAGCGTATGCAACGAAGAGACTTGCATCGATTGCGGCGCTTGTGCAGCAACATGCCCTGTTGAAGCAATTACATTATAAACAGCTGATCTGAAAGAAAAGATATGATCCCCGCGATTATATCTTTTTTTATGCAATCAAGTATAATTTAGGTATGAAAAAGGATTACGTTCTTCCTGATTTGGACAGTGCAAGAAAAAGAGACAGAAACATCTCTGAGAGAGTGTCTTTTTCTGTCGACGAAAGATATCTTGGCATGGGGGAAGGCAGGAAATATCACATAGTGACGCACGGCTGCCAGGCGAATCAGAGGGATTCCGAGACCATGGCGGGCATTCTGGATGCGCTGGGATACGTTCCTGCGGACGAACAGAAGGATGCCGATCTCATAATAATAAACACATGTGCCGTAAGGCAGGGAGCGGAAGAGAAGGTCCTGGGCGAGATAGGTGCAATGAAGCGTCTCAAGATGAAGAATCCGGATATGATCATCGCCGTAGGCGGATGCATGTCCCAGGAGGAATCGACGGTAAAGACCATAATGGAGAAATACCGCCAGGTCGACATAATCTTCGGCACGCACAACATAACGTCTCTGCCTAAGCTGCTCTACGACGTGTATCAGACGAAACAGAGGAAGGTCGAAGTGTTCTCCAAGATGGGAGACATAGTCGAAAACGTTCCGGTCAGAAGGTTCATGTCCCACAAGGCCTGGGTCAACATCATGTA
>JAGACP010000080.1 GCA_017614055.1 Erysipelotrichaceae bacterium
AAGATGGTGATGTCGAAATACTGCCTGAGATACTGCAGAGGATATACCGAACATACTCCGCAGCAGATGTGGATAAGAAGAGAGGGGCGTCTTTTCAGCTCCTGGATCTGTTTCAGATGTTTCCGGTAGTAGTTCATTTATTGTTTCTTGTCTCTTACGTAATATTCTTTGAACTGGACGGAGAGTTCGGTGATGTCGTCGAACTGTTCGGCACCTTCATAGAAGTGCTCCACATGGGCCTTGATGGTATCGCAGATCTGTCTTGAATCCATGCCTATGCATCTGTTGGCGCAGTCTCTGAGGCGATCATCGCCGTACAGCTGTTTTTCCGTGTCTGTCGCTTCGACGACGCCGTCGGTATACAGGAATATCTCGTCCCCCGGCTGCATCATCAGGGTCTGTTCCTTGTATGTCACGCCTTCCATGCCTGCCATGACGAAGCCTGCAGGACCCTGGAGGTATTCGAATGTTCCGTCTTTTCTTCTCAGCAGTGGTTTATTGTGTCCGGCATTGGCATACTTGAGTTCTCCCGTTTCCAGGTTCAGCATGCCCATCCATACCGTCACGAACATGCCCGCATCGTTTCCTTCACAGAGCTGGTAGTTGGCGTTGGTGAAGATGTCGGCGATGGAGATGTTGTTTTCGGCATAGGTCTTGAGGATGGCCTTGGCTCTCATCATGAACAGAGAGGCAGGTATTCCTTTGCCTGCGACGTCAGCCACCAGGAAGACAAGCCTGTGCTTGCCCAGCATGTAGAAGTCGTAGAAGTCTCCGCCGACTTCCTTTGCGGGATCCATGATGGCGTAGATGTCGAATTCTTTCCTGTCTTCGTAGTAGTAGCCTGACGGAAGAGCCGACGTCTGGATGTCTCTGGCGTATCTGAGCTCGTTGTCGATGCGGGAATTGGCTTCGGCGATGAAGTGCTTGAGCGAATCGACCGTGGTGTTGATGCCGTCCGACAGCGAGACGAATTCTCTGTTGGATCTGACGTCCACGACGGTATCGAGATCTCCCTCGGTGATGTCTGAAAGCAGGGAGTTGACCTTGCGGATGTTGTCGACGATCATGGACTTGATGATCATGTATATCGTTACGAACAGGGCTCCCGAAAGGATCGACTGCATGAACTGGTTCAGATATGTCGAGATCTTCTTGGAGAAATCGGCTTCATCGGCCGGAAGCACGGCGTATATCTTGAATCCTTCGGATCTGGTGAACATGTAGTAGTAGTCGTCCCCGTTGATGACGGCTTTGTATACGGTGTATTCTTTTGTTCCGTTTGGATCCAGCCTGATGTCGTCGTTCTGATTGTCGGCATCATATCCGGCGATCGAAGTCGAGATGACTTTTCCCTTGGAATCGATCACCAGCATGTTTCCGGTCTCGCCGATGTGGCGGTAGTGCACGATGCTGGAAAGGCGGCTGGCAATGTCCGCGGTGAATTCCTCTTCCCCGAGACCGATCTGGATGAATCCGTCTTCGGTGGCTATGCCGGAATACTTGCGGTATACGGATCCGTCCCTGGAGATGGGACCGTATGCCTGGACGTATTCTTTCTCTCCTTCAAGCAGACAGAGGAATTCCCTGGACTGACTGCCCCAGGACATGTCGTAGTTCTTGTTCGCATATTCCGTGGATCTGACGATGACGCCTTTGTCGTTGATGATGTTTATTTCGGAGATGTTGTAGCGCTGCTCAAGCTCGTCCAGGCTGATGTCCGGATGTTTGTTTATCTCGTCGACGACGTGCCTGTTGATCCTGAGCAGGTAGTCGTCCGTCTGATGCTTGAGGTCTTCGACGACATCGAGGATGTTCAGACGCAGAAGGTCTTCGGTCTCGCTCTCGGCGATGCGCTGCTGCAGCAGGTAGCTGAAGAAGGATGTGACGATGAAACCGATCACGACGACGACGATGAGGATCTGCTGGACCTGATTGGACAGGTGAGGGATCTTTCTGTTTTTTTCATGTCCCGGTTCTTTGCCGAATTCTTCGACCATGTATACCGAGAAAGCGACCGCGAAGGTGTTGATGAAGATCATCGGTACGGAGCAGATCTCGACGAAATTGAAGGCCACCTTGACCTCGTTGAGGTTGGTGACGAATATCATCAGCATGTGGATGACTTCGCAGACGATGGTCGTGATCATGGCGTGCGACCAGTTAGGGATCCTGTCGTCGAAGACGAACTTCCTGACGAAAGCCGCGATGAAACCGATCAGACAGGTCGATATCGAACAAGCCAGTCTGGTATAGTATCCCGCGCCCCAGTAGACCGCATACCATCTTTCGATCCCGCCGATCAGACCGGCGATGATGCCGGCCGGTCCGCCGAAGATGAGTCCCGCGCACAGCGGAGCGGCATCCCTGACGTTCATGACGGCGCCGTTGATCGGTACGCCGAATTCCGTGCCCAGGATTGATATCAGTCCGAATATCAGTCCTATTATCAGCTGTTTTTTGATATTGGATATATCTTTATTCCTGAAGTAGAAATAAAAGAACAGGCTGGCGCATATTGGTATTATCGATATTGACAGCAGTGCAAGTATCGGATTCATCCTCAGTCTCCTTACTACTAATGATTATATATTATATTCTTTCAGTCCGTTATGAACATGCTGTCGCCGAAAGAGAAGAATCTGTATCCGTTCTCTATCGCAACCTGATAGGCATGCAGGATCATCTCCCTTGAACACTGGGCCGCTATCATCATGATCAGCGTGGATTTAGGCAGATGGAAATTGGTTATCTGGCAGTCTATGCTCCTGAATTCATACGGAGGATAGATGAAGATGTCGGTCTCTCCCGAGCATTCCCTGAATTCCCCGTATTTTGTGATTATCGTTTCCAGCGTTCTTGTCGAAGTGGTTCCTACCGCGATGATCCTTCTTCCTTCCTTTTTCGCAAGGTTGAGTCTTTCCGCGGTGTATGCGGACATGGTGTAGTATTCCGAATGCATACGGTGGTCTTCGATCTTCTCTTCCTTGACCGGCTTGAATGTGCCCAGTCCCACATGGAGAGTAACGTCGAGGATCTCGATGCCTTTATCTTGAATCTTTTCGATCAGCTCCGGAGTGAAATGCAGTCCCGCCGTAGGGCAGGCGGCCGAGCCGTCGATCTTGGCGTAGACGTTGTTGTATCTGGAATTGTCTTTCAGTTTTTCGTGGATATATGGAGGGGTGGGCATGGTGCCTATCTCTTCCAGTATCTCCAGAAGTATTCCTTCGAAATGCATCCTGAAGATCCTGATACCTTCGTCTTTTCTTTCGATGCATTCGCCATAGAGCCTGTCAGAAAACTCGATGATCGTCCCCGTCTTGATGGCCTTGGCGTTGCCGCAGAGGCATTCGCAGATGTCGCCTTCGATCTTGAGTATCAGGACTTCAACTTTCGCTCCCGTATCTTTCTTGGTTCCGTACAGTCTTGCGGGTATGACCTTGGAGTTGTTCCTGACAAGGACATCTCCGGGTCTGAGATAGTCTATGATGTCGTAGAAATG
>JAGACP010000081.1 GCA_017614055.1 Erysipelotrichaceae bacterium
ATATGCCCTGGGCGGGGATATGACCTATATAACGAACAAGGGACTGCAGATGGTGCTGCTGGCTTTCCTGGCGGCGGTATGCGGTGCTCTGAGCGGTCTTTTCTCATCCATATCGTCTACCAAATTCGTCAGGAACATCCGCATGTCGATGTTTCAGAAGATACAGACATACAGCTTCGAAAACATAGAGAAGTATCCCGTTCCGACGGTCATCACGCGTCTGACCACGGACATGAGGATGATGAGGATGGCCTACATCAGCATCGTCAGGCTGATGGTCAGGGCTCCGTTCAACCTAATAATGAGCGCGTATTTCGTATTCACCCTGAACAGAGGTCTTTCGATGATCTTCGTATTCGCGATACCTGTGCTTGGTCTGGGACTCGTGTACATATTCGCCAAGGCCCATCCTAGATTCAGGGCGATGATGGTGAAGTTCGATGCCCTGGATGCGAACCTGCAGGAGAACATCGAAGGCATCAGAGTCGTGAAGACTTTCGTGAGGGAAGACTACGAGAACGAGAAGTTCACGGAATCTTCAAGCGCTGTCACCAAGGCACAGAGATTCGCCGAGAGCGTCGTCATCCTCAACAGGCCTTTCTTCGAACTGGTTATGTATACATGCATGATCCTGATAGCCTGGATAGGCGGAAGAGACGTCATCCGCGGAACCATGTCTACCGGCGATTTCATGGCTTTCCTTTCGTATGTCAGGGCGATACTGTTCTCGCTGCTGATGATATCCAACGTCTATCTGCAGATCGTCATGGCGCAGGCATCGGTCGACAGGGCCAACGAGATCCTGGACGAGCAGCCCAGCGTCACAGACGAGGATGCGGACGAGGATCTCACGGTTAAGGACGGTTCGATAGAATTCCACGATGTTTCGTTCAAGTATGCGAAGGACGCCGACAAGGATGTTTTGAGCGACGTGAACCTGAAGATAAAGTCCGGAGAGGTCATAGGCATACTCGGTCCTACCGGTGCCAGCAAGTCCACGATGGTGCAGCTGATACCGCGTCTTTATGATGCGACGAAGGGTTACATAAAAGTCGGCGGACACGACGTCAAAGAATATAAACTCGATCATCTCAGGGACGCCGTAGCCATGGTGCTGCAGAAGAATACGCTGTTTTCCGGAACGATCGAAGAGAACATGAAATGGGGCAATCCGGAAGCGACGCATGAAGAGATAGTAGAGGCGTGCAGATATGCGCAGGCGGACGATTTCATTTCATCCATGCCTGAGGGCTATCAGACGGAACTGGGCCAGGGCGGAGTCAATGTCTCCGGAGGACAGAAACAGAGGCTGTGCATAGCCAGAGCCCTGCTGAAGAAGCCTAAGATCATCATCATGGACGACTCGACCAGCGCGGTCGATACGGATACCGATCACCGCATACAGCTGGCGCTCAAGGAGAAGCTGGCGGGCATGACGACGATCATCATCGCCCAGCGTGTCGCTTCGGTCAAGGAAGCCGACCGCATCATCATCATGGATGACGGAAAGATAACGGATATCGGAAACCACGATGAACTCATGAAGAGGAACGAGGTCTATCGCGACCTTTACAATACGCAGATGGAAGGAGTCAGGGAATAATGGCCGAGACAGGATACAGACAGCTTCGTACATCCCGTGCCAACGATGTCCTGGGGACTATCGGCAGGACTTTTTCCTATATCGGCAGGTTCTACAGGTGGCGTTTCATACTGGCCATCATCTTTACGATACTTTCGTCACTGACGGGCGTCATCAGTTCATATCTGTTCACCCCGATCATAAACAACTACATCGTTCCGTTCATCGGGGTCGAGAATCCCGACATGAGCGGATTCGCCGGCATGCTGACGCTGATGGTTGCAGTGTATGCGGCGGGGCTGCTGTCGTCGTACACTTTCTCGAAGCTGATCTCGATAGTCTCTACAGGAACGCTGAACCACATGAGACAGGATCTGTTCAGGGTCGTGGAGAAGCTTCCGGTGCAGTTCTTCGACACCAGGACGCACGGTGAGATAATGAACTACTACACCAATGACATAGATACCGTCAGGCCGATGATCGCCGAGGGTTTCCCGACACTCATCACGACGATGATCACGATCATAGGCTGTTTCGGCTTCATGTTCTCGCTGAACGTGAGGCTTACGCTGGTCGTACTGGCCATGCTGGTGGCGATGCTGATCATAACCTTCGTCCTGGCTTCAAGTTCAAGGAAGACCTTTGCGGGACTGCAGCAGCAGATCTCCAACATCAACGGCTATGCCCAGGAGATGTTCGCGGGACAGAAGGTCATCAAGATCTTCAATCATGAGAAAGAGACCGTAGCCGGCTTCAAGGTATACAACGACAAGCTCTACGAGTATTCGGTCAAGACCAACGCCTATGCGTCGATGCTGATGCCGATAAACGCCAACCTGGCTTATGTCGCCTATGCGGTGGTCGCGGTGGTCGGAGGCAAGATGTGCATCGAGGGATCTCTGAGGATAGGAGACCTCGCTTCGTTCCTTCTGTTCGTCAGACAGTTCGCCGGACCGATATCCAATCTGTCCCAGCAGTTCAACGGCATCATGATGTCTCTGGCGGGAGCGGAAAGAGTCTTCGATCTTATGGACAAGGAAGCGGAGCTTGACTACGGCATCATCGAACTGGTCAATGTCGAGGAAGACAGGGAAGAACTGGTCGAGACCGACAGGAAGACGGAACGCTGGGCGTGGAAGATCCCGGTAGAGCCGGCAAAGTATGTCGAGCTTAAAGGCGACATCAGACTGAACAACGTGACCTTCAGGTATGTTGAAGGAAAGGATATACTCAAGAACATCTCTCTGTATGCCGAACCGGGACAGAAGATAGCGTTCGTAGGTTCCACCGGTGCGGGCAAGACGACCATCACGAGCCTGATCAACAGGTTCTACGACGTCGAGGACCAGGAAGGCATGATAACCTTCGACGGCATCCCGATAAAGGAGATAAAGAAAGACGATCTGAGAAGATCGGTAGGCGTGGTGCTGCAGGATACCAACCTGTTTACCGGCACCATCATGGACAACATCCGCTACGGACGTCTGGATGCCACGGACGAGGAATGCATCGCGGCGGCGAGAAGATGCAACGCCAACAGTTTCATCGAGAGACTGCCTCACGGATACGACACGATGCTCAGCGCCAACGGATCCAACCTCTCGCAGGGCCAGAGGCAACTTCTGAACATCGCCCGCTGCGCCGTTGCCGATCCGCCGGTCATGGTGTTGGATGAAGCGACGTCTTCGATAGATACCCATACCGAGAAGCTGATCGAGAAAGGCATGGACGAACTGATGAAGGGACGTACGACTTTCGTCATCGCTCACAGGCTGTCAACGGTAAGGAATGCGGATGCGATCATCGTGCTTGAGCACGGAGAGATCGTGGAAAGAGGAAGTCATGAGGATCTGCTGAAACTCAAAGGCAGATACTATCAGCTATATACAGGAAAGGCGGAATTGGATTGATGAAGAAAACAGTAAGCAGTGCATTGGCTCCGGCAGCCATAGGTCCCTACTCGCAGGCGATAGTGAGCGGCGATCTGATATTCGTATCGGGTCAGC
>JAGACP010000082.1 GCA_017614055.1 Erysipelotrichaceae bacterium
ACATCTTCGCGGGAGATCTTTTCAGGATGTATTCATACTATGCCGCCAACATGGGCTACAAGCTGGAGGTCATGGAGTCATCCGAATCCGAAGCGGGAGGCTATGCGCTGATCAGTTTCAGCGTCAAGGGCAACGATGCCTACCGTCATTTCAAGTTCGAATCGGGAGCCCACCGCGTCCAGCGCGTCCCGAAGACCGAGACCCAGGGCAGGGTCCATACATCGACCGCTACGGTCATCGTCTTCCCTGATGTCGAAGACGAGGACGTGCAGATAGACGAAGCCGATCTGGAGATCGAGACCCACAGAGCTTCAGGTGCGGGCGGACAGCACATCAACAAGACCGACAGTGCGGTCAGGATCGTACACAAGCCTACCGGCATCACGGTCAACTGCCAGGACGGCAGGAACCAGATCGCCAACAAGGAAACGGCCATGCGCATCATCAAAGCCAGAGTCTACGACTACTACAAGCAGAAGAAGGAAGAGGAAGAGGGCGCCATCAGACGTTCCAAGATCGGAACGGGCGACAGGTCCGAGAAGATCAGGACCTACAACTATCCTCAGAACAGGGTATCCGATCACCGCATCGGTCTGACGATCAACCAGCTCGACAGGATCATGGAGGGCAAGCTTGACGACATCATCGACGCCCTGCTTGAAAACGAGGCCAAAGAAAAACTGCTGAATGAGCACGTATAACGAGCTTATACATAGATATCGCAGGATATTCACGGAAAAGGATCTTTCTCCAGAAATGGCGAAAGCTTTTCTTTTTGAGCTGTGCAGCGAATACGGGATAAACCTTTATCTCGAACTGGACAATGAAGTCGATGAAAGAGTCATGAAAAGACTCGACGAGGGGATACCGAGACTTCTGGACAATGAACCGATGAACTATGTGCTGGGCTATACGTATTTCTATGGGTACAGGTTCATCGTCAACAAGGATGTCCTGATACCGCGTCCCGAGACCGAGGAACTGGCAGGTCTCATCCTGAGCAAGTACGACGAGTATTATCCTCACAGGCAGATAAACATCTGCGACGTGGGGACGGGTTCGGGAGCCATAGCCATAGCACTGAAACTGGAAGAGCCGAATCTGAACGTGTATGCCTCCGACATCTCCGATGAAGCGCTGGAAGTCGCCCGGAAGAATGCGGAAAACAACGGATGCGAAATAACTTTCCTTTCAGGATCGATGCTGGAACCGTACATCGAAAACGGCATAAAGGTCGATATCCTGGTATCCAATCCTCCATACATCAGAAGGACGGAGGAGATAGAAAGTTCGGTATATGACTATGAGCCTCATCTGGCCCTGTTTGGAGGCGATGACGGGCTGAAATACTACCGGGAGATATTCTCACATGCGGATGAGATAATGCCCGCAGAAGGACTCATGTTCTTCGAGATGGGATATGACCAGAAGGAGAACCTGACGGAACTGGTAAAGAGTTTCTATCCCGATGCCGAAGTTGAAGTCTATAAGGACATAAACGGCAAAGACAGGATGATGATGGTGAAAAAGAAATAGATTTCACCTAAATTTCACACTATGGTGTTATAAAGGTATTGTAATAATTTTTTCATTAACAATCTTCCAATTATATGTAGACGGAAAAAGCCCCAAAAGGGCTTTTCTGTTTTATATCGTTATTTCCATGATATAGTCGTCCATGACGTATCCGTTGCCGATGTCGTTGACCACGGAATCGATGACTTTGAAGCCGAGATGCTCATAGACATTGAAAGACGGAGTGTTGTGCTTGTTTACGGTCAGATAGATCCTGTTCAGTCCGCTGTCCTTCGTGTATTTCACGCAGTCCTCGAACATGAATTTTCCTATGCCTTTGCGGCGGTACTTTCTGTGCACGTACAGCTTGGACAGGAACACTCTTTCATCTTCCCTGATGTATTCGATGAAACCTTTTATGATACCTTCATCGATGACGATCTTGAATACAGCTCCGGAATCGATCAGTTTCCTTATCGCATCTTCGGAAAGAAAGAGATCAGTCATGTATGAAGCCTGGTCTTTTCCTATCAGATCACTGTAGTAATCGATGAAGACTTCGCCTGCGAACCTTGAAGTGATCTCGATCAGATCGTCGTATACCGGATACAGTTTCATAGTTACATTTTAGCAGATAATAGTGATAAACTAATCTATGAGGTATACGATATGAGTTTAACTGCAGGTATCGTCGGACTGCCCAACGTAGGCAAATCGACGCTGTTCAACGCAATAACCAATTCCCGTGTGGAAGCGGCAAACTATCCTTTCGCGACGATCGAACCGAATGTCGGCGTGGTAGAAGTGAAGGACGAGAGGCTGATCAATCTGAGCAGTTTCTTTCAGCCGGAAAGGACCATCTTCACGACTTTCGAATTCACCGACATAGCCGGTCTTGTGAAAGGCGCATCCAACGGCGAAGGTCTGGGAAACAAGTTCCTGGCCAACATCAGGGAAGTGGATGCGATATGCCATGTGGTGAGGTGTTTCGAAGACAGCAGCATCACCCATGTCTATGACCGCATCGATCCCGTTGACGACATAGAGATAATCAACTTCGAGCTGCAGATGGCCGATATCGCCACCTGCGAGAACCGCATATCCAAGGTGGAGAAGAAGGCACTGAATACGAAAGACAAGGACGCCTTGTTCGAATACAATCTTTTGAAGAAGATCAACGACGCCCTCGGGAAGAACACCAACATCAGATCGCTGGAATTCTCGAAGGAAGAGAAGGAATATCTGAAGCAGTTCAATTTCCTGACGGCGAAGCCTGTCATATACGTATGCAACATCAAAGAAGACGAGATCAACGATCCTGATTCCAACAGATACTACTGTGCGGTCAAAGAGTATGCCGAAAAGGAAGGCTCGCAGGTCGTTCCGATCAGTGCGCTGATAGAGGAGGAACTTTCCGATCTCAGCAAGGAAGAGAAACAGGAATTCCTCGATGAACTGGGAATAAAAAAGAGCGGACTCGACGAACTCATAGCCAAGGCCTACGCGACGCTGGGTCTGGAGACTTTCTTCACCGTAGGAAAGGACGAATGCCGCGGATGGACGTTCAAGACGGGCTATACCGCTCCTGAATGTGCGGGAATAATACACTCCGATTTCCAGAAGGGTTTCATCAAGGCCGAGGTATACACCTACGACGACTTCATGGAGTATCAGAGCGAAGCTAAACTGAAAGAGGCGGGAAAGATACGCCTGGAAGGCAAGGAATATCATCCGAAAGACGGTGAT
>JAGACP010000083.1 GCA_017614055.1 Erysipelotrichaceae bacterium
CTTGACGACCATCTCATGGTGATAAGCATCTACGGATCTGAAGATGAAGTACTCAACATGGATAAGATACTGGAAGGCCGTCAGTATGTGACGGGCAGGTATGTTGAGTATGTCATCGAAGGGGGCAACCACGCGCAGTTTGGAAACTACGGTATGCAGAAAGGCGACGGGACCGCATCGATATCAGCGGAATACCAGCAGGAACAGACCGTCGATATTATCATTCAGAATATAAAATAATACCAAAGAAAAGCAGACAACGATGTTGCCTGCTTTTTTTGTGATGATTTGATTTTTTATTTAAGATTCTTTGCGACCTCAGCCGTACGTTTCGCAAGCTCCCTGATGGAGATCTTCTTGAGACCTCTGACATAGGTGTCGAGTTCGTCACCGATAGGTTTCTTCCAGTATTCAGGGATGGCTTCAGGACCGTTGATTATTCCGATGATCGTCATGATCTGGGCGGCGTTGCAGTCGACGTCCTGTCCGCAGCCTCCGCAGGCGCTGATGGTTTTGTTGAAATCGCCGTTTCCGTACCATAACGCTATGATCTGCGCACAGGCATTCGGATAAACGTGGATCCAGTTGTAGTTCTGGTATTTCTCTTCGCACGGCATCCAGGCGCTGTAGTAGTCGTCGTGGGTCCTGCACTGTTCATAGGCGAAGCGGATCACTGATCCGTATTCGCTGTCGGCAGGTATGAGTTCGATGCAGTCTTCGATGATCTTGCGCACGTCTTTCTCGACATAGGCGTATGATGCCATCATGGCGTTGAATACCTCTCCCAGTATGCCGTTGCGGGCATGGGAGATGCAGGCATCCATGAATGCCGCTTCGGCGGCTTTCTCGATGTTTCCGGGATACAACTGTCCGAGGATGACGCCTCTCATCTGGGCTCCTATCCATTCGTTGAACGGATTGTGGAACGTTCCCGACTCAGGAGGGTAGATTCCTACCTTGAGGTTCTTCAGGGCGAAGTCTTCAGCCGACCAGCCCATCGGGATCCTTACGACCCATTCGTCGGCGATGTTCTTGGAGGTGGTGTCTTTTCCGTATTTCTCGTATGCAAGCAGCAATGCCAGTTCGTATGTTATGTCGTCGTTGTATGTGTTGGGTTTTCTGATGTAGCGGTCAACTTCTCCGTACTTCTTCTTGATGTTTGCGCCGGTATAGCCTTCGATGCAGGTCCCATAGGCTCCGCCGATGATCTGGGCCAGCCATCCGGCATAGGTCTTTTCCAGATATTCATCGTCTATCGGGACGTTGAGATCCTCGGGATAGTTGACGGCTTTCTTCAGATCTTCGAAAGTGTCGTAGAACTTCTGTTTCCAGTAAGGATGATCCTCGTTCTTTTCCGCGGCATATACCGCATCGAAGACTTTGTATGTCAGTTCATGAAGCCTGACGATGTCGTTTCTGTCGAATGCCTCGTAGCCTTCCTTTATGATGTCTGTGCCGCCTTCGACTTTGTATCCTCTGTTTTCGATGGCCTGTATGGATGCCAGACAGATGGATTCGGGGGCTCTGGATCCCGGGACATTGGAGTGCCAGTACATCTTTATCATCTCGTCCTGAGAGGTCTCAAGGCCCGAAGAGGACTCTTCCCAGATGGTCTCGTTGTCGTCTTCTTCGTAGCACGGAACGACTTGAAGGATGTTGTTTCTTTCGATTTCCCAAGCTTTCATATGGTTATTCTCCTTGACTTATCTTAATTTTACACAAATAAATTGTAACCGCATACAGTTATGTTAAAATATAGTTAAGGTTTTAATACCTGATTCATCAACTTAACAAGGAGGAAACGATGAAAAAACTATTAGCGATTCTTCTTTCGCTGCTCATGGTCCTGGCTCTTGCTGGATGCGGCGGCGGAGAGACTGGCGGAGATGACACTCCGACTGATGACCGTATCCGTCTGGTTTACATCATCAACGGTACGCTGGGCGACAAGTCATTCTTCGACTCAGGTAAGGAAGGCCTCGACTGGATCGACAGAGATTTCGGCGACAAGGTCTATACCGAATACCGCGAGCTGACTTATGACAACTCGACCTGGGAGCAGAAGACTGCCGATATCGTAGCCGAGGGCTGGGATATCGTAGTTGCAGGTACCTATGATATGAAAGACTACATCGGTACTCTGGCTCTTGAGTATCCTGACACCAAGTTCTGGTTCTTCGATGAGGAATGGAACTTCTCTGATCCGGATGGATGGCAGTACTATGACACACCGAACCTCTACGCTATGCTGTTCGCTCAGAACGAGGGCTCATTCGTAGCAGGCGCCATGGCTGCAATGCTCTCTGAGAGCGGCAAGGTCGCATTCATGGGCGGCATGGACAATACTGTTCTGGATGACTTCTATGTAGGTTTCGCAAACGGTGCCAAGTACATCAATCCTGATGCTTCAATCAACTGCTCTTGGATGAACTCATTCAACGATGTTACAGCCGGCAAGGATACCGCTACAGGTCTCTACGAGGCAGGTTACGATATCGTGTTCGCATGCGGCGGACAGGCTGGTCTGGGCGGATTCGATGCAGTCATCGAACAGCCTGAAGGCAAGTACATCGTAGGTGTCGATGGCGACCAGGGTTCATACTTCGCTTCATTAGGCACTGCCGAAGGCACTGCAAAGGCAGAGAGGACCATCACCTCTATGCAGAAGAACGTCAACCACGGCTTCTACCAGGCTATGGAGAGACACCTCAACGGTACTCTTCCTTACGGCGAGAACGAGAAGCTCGGTCTTGACGGCGAATACGTAAGCGTTTCTGTAAACGATACGACAAAGGCTCTGTTCACTGCTGAACAGCTGGCTCAGGTCGATCAGATCATCGCCGACATCATCAGCGGTGCCATCGATCCAGGTACAGCATTCGGCCAGGCAGAGGGCTGGTTCTACGACGAATTCGTAGCTTCTATGCAGTAATCTGACTGCGTATACAATTAGTCAATAATCAATACGCATTAGATCAAAAGGATCTATCAGCCTCTGATATCTTTGCGGTATCAGAGGCTTATTTTTAAGGAGATTCTATGGATAACTATCTGGTAATGGAAAACATCACGAAGGTTTACGACAATGGTATCATGGCGAATGACCACGTAAACTTTTCGGCTAGACAGGGAGAGATCCACGCCATCTGCGGAGAGAACGGAGCCGGCAAATCCACGCTGATGAAGATGCTGTTCGGCATCGAGCAGCCTGACCACGGTCAGATCATCATCAAGGGCAAGCCGGTGCATCTGACTTCTCCGACGAAAGCCATCGAAGAGGGCATCGGCATGGTGCATCAGCACTTCATGCTGGTTCCGTCGTTCACGGTTGCGGAAAACGTCATCCTGGGCATCGAGCCTGTCAAGGGCATGAAGTTCGACATGAACAAGGCCATCGAGATGACGGAGGAAGTCTGCAAGAAGTATGGCTTCGACATCAATCCGCGGGCGCGCGTGCAGGACATCACCGTCGGCGTGAAGCAGAAGGTGGAGATCGTCAAGGCTCTGGTCAAGGGCTGCGAGATCCTGATCCTGGACGAACCGACGGCCGTGCTTACTCCTCAGGAGACGGCGGAGCTGTTCGTTCAGCTGAAGCTGCTCAGGGAGACGGGGCATACGATCATCTTCATCTCCCACAAACTTAACGAAGTCAAGGAACTGTGTGACAGGGTAACGGTAATCCGCAAGGGTCACACGGTAGGCGTATATAATGTCGCGGACGTCACGGAGGCGGACATCTCCAGGGCCATGGTCGGTGTCGACGTCGTCCTGGAAGTTCCGAAAGACAAGGCGAAGCCTAAGGAGAACGTCCTGGTCGTCAAGGATCTGGGCGTATACAACGACGCCGGCAAGAAGGTCGTCAAGGATGTCTCGTTCTCCGTCAGGGAGGGAGAGATCGTCGGCATCGCCGGAGTCGAAGGCAACGGCCAGAGGGAACTGATCGACTCCATCGCCGGTCTGCATGTCTACTCGGAAGGTTCGATAAAGCTTCTGGGCGAAGAGGTCGGCGGAAAGAACATCAAGCAGCTGCGTCAGCTTGGTCTGGTGCATGTGCCTGAAGACAGGATGACCCTTGGCATCGCCGGTTCGATGTCCATCAAGGACAACATGATCGCCGACAAGCTCGACGATGAAAGATACACGGGCAAGATCCTCAACAAGCCCAAGAACATCAAGGAAGATACGGACAAGTGGATCAAGGACTATCTCGTCCTGTGCAAGAACGGCGACCAGCAGGTCAACAACCTTTCCGGAGGAAACATCCAGAAGGTCGTCGTCGCCAGGGAGTTCACTTCCTACAACCGCCTGCTGATATGCGACCAGCCGACCAGAGGCATCGACGTCGGCGCTTCGCAGTTCATCAGGGAGCGTCTGGTCCACATGAGAGACGAAGGCAAGGCCGTGCTGCTCATATCTGCCGACCTTGGCGAGATCCTCAATCTTTCCGACACGCTGCTGGTCATGTACGGAGGCGAGATCGTCGCCTGCTTCAAGGACGTCAAGGCCGTGACGGAAGAGGAACTCGGATATTACATGTTGGGCGTCAAGAAGATGTCCGACGAGGAGATCGGAGGTGCACTGCATGCTTAAGGAAAAACTCGCTGCCCTCAACATAAGAAACATGAACGCCCAGCAGAAGCACTCGCTGCTCCGCATGGCCGTTTCGATCGCCATCGGTCTGGGCCTGGCAACATTGCTCATACTGCTGACCAGCGACAAGCCGATGGAATCGCTGCGTTACTATTTCACGGCTCCGCTGCAGAACGCGAGCTACTTCAGCTACTGGGTTCAGAAGACCATACCGCTGATCTTTACCGGAACGGCCGTATGCATCATGTTCTCGGCCAACCAGTTCAACCTGGGTCTGGAGGGTTCATTCCTGTTCGGCGGTCTTGTCGCGGCAGTCATCAACATCTATGTGACTCCGAACAATCCTGTGCTGGGCATTCCGCTTTCGCTGATCGCGGGAGCTCTCATAGGTTCATTGATCACTTTCATACCGGCTCTGCTCGACAGGCTGTTCAACGCATCGGTGATGGTCACGTCGCTGATGATGAACTACATCTGTCTGTGGTTCTCGACTTATCTGCTGTTCTCTCATCTGAAGGACCCGAGAAGCTCGAAGAACTCCTACAACTGGGCCGCGAAGGATCCGATCATGGTCCTGAAACTGGGCAAGGGCAACAAACAGCTCACGGTCTATTTCTCGATCATCATCGCGCTTCTTGTGGTCATCCTGGCCTGGTACTTCCTGTACCGCACCAAGACGGGCTACAAGCTGCGTACGGTAGGCGTCAACCATAATTTCGCAAAATATGTCGGCATCAATGCGGTATCCATCGCGATTGCCGTACAGCTGATCGGCGGCGCCATCGCCGGTCTGGGCGGATCATGCGAGATCATGTCCAACTACATAAACTATTCATGGGTCGATCTGACCGGTTTCGGATGGGACGGCGTGACCATCGCCATCTTCGCCAAGAACAATCCTAAATATGTTCCGCTGGCGTCGATATTCATCGCTTTCCTCAGAACGGGCGCCATGGTCATGTCCTACAAGACCAACATCCAGAACGACCTGACTTCGGTCATCGAAGGCGTCGTCATCCTGTTCCTGCTGGCAGAGAAGTTCCTGTCAAGGACGTACAGAAAGATGATCGTCAAGGAGACCGAGGAAAACAGAAGGCTCGAGGCTGAGCTTCAGCAGAAGGAGGCCAACTAACTTATGATAGATTCATTTGTACAGATACTGACCAATCCTAATTTCTATGCGAATGTCGTGGCGGTCACTCCTCCTATCCTGCTGGCGGCTCTGGGCTGTGCCATCGCGGAGAAGTCCAATTCCACCAACATGGGCATGGAAGGAATAATGCTGATATCGTCGCTGACGGGCGTTCTCGCTTCCTACTACATCGGTCACAACAACGTGTGGCTGGAACTGGTGGTGGCGATAGTCGTCGGCGGACTGCTTGGTTATCTCGTCGCTTTCTTCGCGCTGAAGCTGAAGGTCGACATCATCCTGGTAGGCATCGCCATGAACCTGCTGGGTTCGGGCGGAACGGCGTTCTTCCTGTATGTGTTCACGGGTGACAGAAGCTCGACGAACTCCCTGCAGACCGGAACGCTGCCGCAGATCGACATACCTTTCATCAAGGACATCCCTGTCCTTGGCAGGATACTGTCAGGACAGAACATCCTGACGTACATCTCGTATGTCATGATCATCGTGCTGTCTTACCTCGTCTTCAAGACCAAGCTCGGTCTGAGGATCAGGGCCGTGGGCGAGAATGCCAATGCCGCCGAGTCGGTAGGTATCTCGTCTATCAGGATCAAGACCATCGCGCTGATCATCTCCGGCATGCTGGGAGGCATGGGCGGCGCATTCATGTCGTCTGCCTACGTTTCCTACTTCGCGAAGGACATTACAGCCGGCAGAGGATTCATCGGACTGGCTGCCTGCTCGATGGGCGGTGCGAACCCTGTTCCTACCGCGCTGACTTCCATCCTGTTCGGTTTCTTCTACGCGCTGTCCAACTTTGCGCGCAACACGGGCATTTCGGACAACCTGATCAAGATGTGGCCGTATCTGGCTACGATCGTCGGCGTCGTCATCTACTCTATCAAGATGACCAATGACGAGAAGAAGAGACTGGCCGGTGAAGCCGGTGAAAACATCAAGAAGGAACACAGGCCTTCCGAACTGCATTAATGATCGAGGCGGTCTTCGGACCGCCTTTTACTAAGGAGATTATATGAACAGAATACCGTTGATCCTTGACGGCGATCCGGGACATGACGACGCCATAGCCTGGGTCCTGGCGGCGGCGGACGAGCGCTTCGACATAAGGGCGATCACCACGGTCGCGGGAAACCAGACTCTGGACAAGGTCACGTACAACGCCAGAAGGATAGCCGCCCTGCTGGGACTGGATGTTCCGATCGCAAGGGGAAGAGAGATCCCGATGGTGGGCGATCTCATCATCGCTCCGGGTTATCACGGCGTGAGCGGACTTGACGGTCCGTCGCTTCCCGAGCCTGCCGGCGAGGAATCGGAACTGAGTGCCGTCTCGCTGATGGCGAAGGTGCTTGAGGAATCTGAAGACAAGGTTGTCATCGTGGCGACCGGTCCGCAGACCAATGTCGGATCGCTGCTGGTGGCCCATCCCGAACTGAAAGACAGGATAGAACTCATATCCACCATGGGCGGAGGACTGAGAAACGGAAACTGGACCTCTCCCGCCGAGTTCAATATCCTGGTCGATCCGGAATCCGCATACATCGAATACCACAGCGGCGTGCCTCTGCAGATGTGCGGTCTTGATGTCACGGAGAAGGCCATGATCTATCCCGAGGAATGGGAACAGATAAGAGATATGGACAATAAAGTCGCAAAGACCGTGGCGGCGTGGCTGGATTTCTTCTTCATCCATCTCAAGGAACTGGGCTGGGATGGCGCTACGCTTCACGATCCGTGTTCGATACTGTCGCTTTCTCATCCGGAGATCTTCACCTTCAGAGACTACTACGTCGACGTGGAGATAAAGGGAGAATACTCAAGAGGCGCGACGATCGCCGATTACCGCAATGTCCTGGGCAGAGAGCCAAACTGCAGGGCGGTGATGGATGTCGACAGGGAGAAGTTCGTAGAACTGCTGGTGGAAGCCTGCAGGAGTTTCGGAGGCAATCATGAATAAGATACCTGTATGGATAGACACCGACTGCGGTGTGGATGATGCGCTGGCCATTCTGTGCGCGCTGAAGCTTGAGGAAC
>JAGACP010000084.1 GCA_017614055.1 Erysipelotrichaceae bacterium
CGAACAGAAGGATGCCGATCTCATAATAATAAACACATGTGCCGTAAGGCAGGGAGCGGAAGAGAAGGTCCTGGGCGAGATAGGCGCCATGAAGCGTCTGAAGATGAAGAACCCGGATTTGATAATCGCCGTAGGCGGATGCATGTCCCAGGAGGAATCGACGGTAAAGACCATAATGGAGAAATACCGCCAGGTCGACATAATCTTCGGTACGCACAACATAACGTCTCTGCCTAAGCTGCTTTACGACGTGTATCAGACGAAACAGAGGAAGGTCGAAGTGTTCTCCAAGATGGGAGACATAGTCGAAAACGTTCCGGTCAGAAGGTTCATGTCCCACAAGGCCTGGGTCAACATCATGTACGGATGCGACAAGTTCTGCACCTACTGCATAGTTCCTTATACAAGAGGCAAGGAAAGATCGAGAGATCACATCGAGATAATCAACGAAGTCGATCAGCTGATAGAACAGGGATACAGGGAAGTATGCCTTCTTGGACAGAATGTCAATGCCTACGGCAACGATCTGGATGACGGATACAGGTTCGCCGATCTTCTGAACGACGTTGCACAGACCGGGATGGAACGCATACGTTTCATGACCTCCCATCCGTGGAATTTCGATGACGGCATGATAGCCGCGATCAAGAACAACACTAACATCATGCCTTACATCCATCTGCCGATACAGTCGGGAAGCGACAGTATCCTGAGGAAGATGAACAGAAGATATACCAGAGACGAATATTTTACGCTTTTCGACAAACTGAAAAATGAACTACCGGGATTCGCATTCACCACGGACATCATCGTAGGTTTCCCTGACGAATCGGACCATGATTTCAGAGATACGCTCGATGCGGTAGACCACTGTCAGTACGACAATGCGTATACTTTCATATATTCAAAAAGAGACGGGACTCCTGCAGCATCGTTTCCTGATTCCATAGACATGGAGACCAAGGAAAGAAGGCTTCAGGAACTGAATCAGAAGGTGGCATATTACGCCAACATGAACAACCGGAAATATGCAGACAGCATCGTCGAAGTGCTGGTCGACGGCATCAGCAAGCGCAATTCCGATACATATTCGGGATATACTCCCGACAACAAGCTCGTCAACTTTACGGGTCAGGGCATAGATACCGGCGATATCGTGAAGGTGAAGATCACGGAAGTGCATTCTTTCTCACTGAACGGTGTCCTTGCGGAAGATGAAGAGGTGAGAGGATGATAGGTTAGTTTCCTTGAAATCTATTGATCGCTTGAATAGGTTTTAGTGTTCTCAAAGCGAAGAAGGAGACTGATTTGTTATGCTTAAAATACAGGATTTGACCATCACTACCAACAAAGGAAGAGTTCTCTTGAAGGATTTTTCCTTTGTGCTCAACGATAATGACAAGATAGCGCTGATAGGAGAGGAAGGAAACGGAAAGTCGACTATCCTCAAGATCATCGCGGGGATAGACGTTTCATCATACGTATCGCATGAAGGGCAGATAATCGCCGACGGAAGGATTGCCTATCTGCCGCAGACTCTCGATGAAGAAGATCTCAGGAAGGATGTGGCGTCTTTCATAAGCGACGAGCTGGAATACGGAAGACTTTATTCATGCGCGGCAGGCATGAAGGTCGATGTGACGCCATTGCTGGAAAGAAAGATGTATACTCTCTCGGGAGGAGAAAGAGTCAAGATATCGCTTCTTAAGATACTTTACCAGCAGCCCGATATGTTGCTTCTCGATGAACCGACCAACGATCTGGATCTGAAGACTCTGATCTGGCTGGAGGAATTCATCAGGAATACCGATCTGCCGATGATCTTCATCTCGCACGACGAGACGCTGCTGGAAAACTGCGCCGAAGGGATACTGCACCTTGAACAGCTCAAGAGAAAGACCGAATCGCACATCACGTTCAGCGGTACGGATTACAGGACATACAGGAAATACCGCAGCGATTTCATCGACAAGAACAACATGATCGCCAGGAAAGAGAAAGCCGAGTTCAACAAGCAGATGGAGAAATGGCGCAAGATCTATCAGCGGGTCGACCATGAACAGAAGACCATTTCAAGACAGGATCCCCACGGAGGTTTCCTGCTGAAGAAGAAGATGCATTCGGTAAAAGCGCAGGGAAGACAGCTTGAAGAGAAAGAAAAGAATCTGACCAAGAAATATGAACCTGAGGAAGCCATCGACATCTTCTTCGAACATGTGGATATCAATCCCGGCAAGGAGATACTGAGACTGCATCTTCCCGAACTGACGGTTGATGAAAAGATCCTTGCGGAAAACATCGATCTCACCGTCTTCGGAAACGACAAGATATGCATAATCGGAGACAACGGATCGGGAAAGTCCACGCTGATAAAGATGATCGCGGAAACGCTTCTTCAAAGAGACGACATCAATGCCGGATATATGCCGCAGAACTACTGGGAAGTCATGGATTACGACATTAGCCCTGTCGATTATCTCTGGGACGGTTACAGCATCAGGGAGAAAGGCAAGATCCAGTCTTATCTTGGAGCTCTGAAGTTCACCACCGAAGAGATGAGCCACGCGATCAGGGAACTCTCCGAAGGACAGAAATGCAAGATCCTGATGGTCAAGATGATCCTTGACGGAAACGATGTGCTCATACTTGATGAACCTACGAGGAATCTATCGCCATTATCCAACCCAAGGATAAGACAGATACTGAACGAATACGAGGGATGCATAATATCCGTATCCCATGACCGTAAATATATCGAAGAGGTTGCGGACAAAGTCTATGAACTCGATGAAGACGGACTTAAACTATTGATGTGAGGTTGAACTATGAAACTACTGACGCAGGGAGATGATTTCGGATTCACGAAAGGAGTGGTATACGGCGTGATCGATGCGATAGAGAACGGCATCCTGAGAAACACCGGTCTTTTCGTAAACATGCCTGCGGCCGAATATGCCGCAGACTATATCAGACAGAAAGATGGCGTATGTTTCGGCATCGATTTCAATATCGTCGCCGGACCGTGCGTATCAGATCCAAAAGACATTCCTGATCTGGTCGATGAAGACGGAAACTACATAAGGTCTTCCGTCAGAGTGAAAGATCCTCTGTGGGAAAGCGAAGAAGGAAGAAGGAGGATGTTCCCGTATGATCAGACATACAGGGAACTGAGGGCCCAGTTTGCCAGGTTCATCGAAATGACGGGTAAGCGTCCGGGATATCTTCATGCCCATTCGCTGGCTCATGAGA
>JAGACP010000085.1 GCA_017614055.1 Erysipelotrichaceae bacterium
GGATCACCAACCCTCGTAAGGCAAACGAGCTCGGAATAGGAATGGTCCACCAGCACTTCATGCAGATCAAGAACTTCACCGTTCTTGAGAACATCATCCTCGGCGTGGAGACCACCAAGGGCGGTGTCCTGCAGATGGATGAAGCACGAAAGAAAGTCGTGGAGCTTTCGGAGAAATATGGTCTGAAGATCGAACCGGATGCCATGGTAAGAGACATCACCGTCGGTCAGCAGCAGCGTGTCGAGATCCTGAAGATGCTCTACCGTGACTGTAAGATCCTTATCTTCGACGAGCCTACGGCCGTTCTTACTCCGCAGGAGATCGAAGAGCTCATGCAGATAATGAGGAACCTGAAGGCCGAGGGCAAGGCCATCGTGTTCATCACCCACAAGCTCGATGAGATCAAGGCCGTATCCGACAAGTGTACCGTCCTGCGTCTAGGCAAGTGCATCGGCACGGTCGACACCGAATCGGCAACAACTCACCAGATGGCTGAAATGATGGTCGGCAGAGAGGTCAACTTCCACGTCGACAAGGCTCCTCAGAAACTGGGCGATGTCATTCTTTCACTGAGAAACGTATGTCTCAAGAGCGACATTTCGAATAAGCTGATCCTCAACAACGTATCTTTCGACGTTCATTCGGGCGAGATACTTTGTATCGCCGGCGTTGAAGGCAACGGCCAGTCGGAGATCGTCAAGGTCATCTCCGGTCTGATGGAGCAGGATTCGGGAACGATAACTCTCAACGGAAAAGACATTTCCAGGGAATCGAGGAGACAGAGGATCGTGGAAGGCATCTCGTACGTGCCTGAAGACAGACACAAGCACGGCGTCATCCTCGACAACTCTCTTGAGGAGAACCTTGTATTGAAGAAGTACTTCCTTCCTGAGTATCAGAAGCACGGCGTCATCAACTTCAAGGCCAGGAAACAGCTGGCCGAGAATCTGATCGACGAGTTCGACATCAGAAGCTCGGAAGGAAGAGAGACTCTTACGCGTTCAATGTCCGGAGGCAACCAGCAGAAAGCCATCGTTGCCCGTGAGATAGATGCGGATCATGATGTCCTGGTGGCGATACAGCCTACCAGAGGTCTGGACGTAGGCGCCATCGAAGGCATCCACGCCAACCTGGTATCCCAGAGAGACGCCGGCAAGGCGGTCCTTCTGGTATCGTTCGACCTTGAAGAGGTCATGGGCGTATCTGACAGGATCATCGTCTTCTACGAAGGCCAGGTAGTGGCCAACGTAAGGCCTGAAGACATCACCGTCAATGAACTTGGTCTGTACATGGCCGGATCAAAGAAAGGAGATAACTTATGCTGAAGAAAATACTGCTTTCCAAAAGAGACTATGCAGGCGTCCTTTCTTCTCTGCTGGCCATCATAATCGGTCTTCTGATCGGTTTCCTGGCCATGGTGATAGTCAAGCCGGGGGCTGCTGTTTCCGGATTGAAGACTCTCATCACCGGCGGTTTCTTCAACGGACTCATGACATTCGGTTCGGTATTCTTCTATGCCACTCCGATCATCCTCTGCGGCATGGGCGATGCATTTGCGTTCAAGGCTTCGATCTTCAATATCGGCGGCCCCGGTCAGATGCACATGGGAGCCCTGGCTGCGGTATGGGTAACGATAAACATCGGTCTCGGTCCGATCATTTCCCCTATATGCGGTCTGCTTGCCGGAGCGGTTGCAGGTGCCCTGTGGGCCCTGATCCCTGCCCTGCTCAACGCATACAGGAGAGTAAACATCATCATCACGACCATCATGATGAACTATATCGGCATGTATCTGGCCGTAGATATCCTCAAGAAGTCGAACGTATTCGACCCGACGAAGAACCAGTCATATGCGGTTCCGCGTGTCCTGAGGACTCCGCGTGCCGGTCTTGACAAGATATTCAAAGGAAGCGCGATCGACTGCGGCATACTCGTCGCCATCGTCATCGCCATCCTGCTGTGGTTCGTCCTGGAAAAGACGACGTTCGGCTACGAAGTAAAGGCCGTAGGCAAGAACAGGGATGCCGCAGACTACGCGGGCATCAATGCCAGAAGGACCATTGTTCTGTCGGTGCTGATCTCCGGCGCTCTGATCGGACTGGGCGGCGGTTTCATGTATCTGGGCTGGGCAGGCAAGTATCTGCTCGGTTCGAATACGCAGCTGTCTGAAGGTTTCACCGGCATCGCCGTAACCATGCTTGCCAACAACAACCCGATCGCATGTCTGTTCTCGGGATTCTTCCTGGCTTACCTGACTCAGTCGGGTGCATACATGCAGGCCGTCGGTTTCTCTCCGGAGATCGTCAAGGTCATTTCTTCGGTCGTCGTATACTGTTCGGCATTGTCAATGCTGGTACATGAATACCTGAGGAAGAAGAAACTCGATTACATCGGTCGCGAACAGAAAGGAGATCTCAGATAATGAATGCTTGGATACATCTGATTGGCGGCGGCATACTGCTCGTCTTCATGCCGCTGATGCTCGGCGGTATTGCCGACCTGTTCGCTGAAAGATCCGGAGTTCTGTGCATGTGCGTCGAAGGTATCATGGTCGGCGGCGCGTTCTTCGGAGTGCTGATGATCAGACTGTTTGCGGAGACCATGAATCCGTGGCTTCTGCTGGCGCTGTCCATCGTCGTGTCGATGGTCGCGGGTCTGTTCATCGGACTGCTGCACGGTTTTGCGGCCATACATCTGAAAGCTGAGCAGAACATTTCTTCTACAGCCATCAATACTTTCGTTCCTGCATTCACGATGCTTATCTCGAAGTCGGTGTTCGGAACGGATAACTTCACTTATTCCGCAAACAAATTCCTCATTGCAAAGGTGCCTATCCTGGGCGACATACCTATCCTTGGGCCTATCTTCTTCCAGGGTACCTATGCGACCACCTACATCGGCATCACGCTGGTGCTCATCCTGTGGTTCATCCTTTACAAGACGAGGTTCGGACTGCAGATGAGGTCTACGGGCGAGAACCCGCAGGCTTCCGACTCCGTAGGTATCTCCGTATATCAGATGAGATATGCGGCGATGATGATCGCCGGTGCCATGGGCGGTCTGGCGGGATTCACCTACATCCTGAACACCACATATGTGTTCATGGGTTCGGTTTACGGCTACGGCTTCCTGGCTCTGTCCATCGTTTCGCTCGGCCAGTGGAAACCGGGGGGCATCATGCTTGGAGCATTGCTGTTCGGAGCGATTTCGGTCATTTCATCGACCTACTCCGTACTGCCTGTGCTGAGCAGTCTGCCTATCCCTCCGGTATTCTATTCGATACTGCCTTACGTCATCACGCTGATTGTTGTCGCGCTCACGCCTGACAAGCACAACGCACCTGCGGTATGCGGCGAACCATACGACAAGTCTAAGAGATAATACAATATGGCATTTTTCAATCATAACGATGAAATAATGTATCATATTCACTGCAAAAAAGGGGACATCGGGAAGTATGTCATACTTCCCGGTGACCCTTTTCGTTGTGAACTGATCGCTTCGTTCCTGGAGGATCCCCAGCTCATCGCCCACAACAGGGAACTGAAGACCTATACGGGTCATCTTGGAGATACAAGAGTCTCCGTGACTTCGACAGGCATGGGAGGCGGTTCCACCGCCATCGCCGTCGAGGAACTGATAAAGTGCGGTGCGGAGTATCTGATCAGGATCGGAACATGCGGAAAGATTTCCGAGGAATCCAAGGACGAATCGCTGGACGGATGCATAGTGACCGCAGCGGTAAGAGATGAAGGTACGACCCTTCACTACATCCCGGTGGAATATCCGGCAGTGGCCGACAGGCACGTCGTGGAAGCTCTGGCGGAAGCGGCGAAGAAGCTCGGGTACAGATACATGGAAGGGATCATCCAGACCAAGGATTCGTATTTCGGTCAGGTGGAGCCCGAAAGCATGCCCACTGAGGCGAATCTGAACTACCGCATGCAGTGCTGGGAAAGAGGCAACGTAGCCGTTACGGACATGGAGTCGGCTACATTGTTCATCGTATCCCAGATAAGAGGAACCAAAGCGGCTTCGGTGATGTCTTTCAAAGAGACGGAGAAATCCATCAGGGTCATCGTCGAAGCGATAAAGATACTTGAAAACAAAGGAGAATGATATGGCATTGACTACTGATGAAGGCTTGATGTACCACGTACGCATCAAACCGGGTGATGTTGGAAGATATGTGCTGCTTCCTGGAGATCCTTTCAGGACAGATCTGATCGCGTCGTATTTCGACGATGCGAAGCTTGTTGCCCACAACAGGGAACACAAGACCTGGACGGGCTATCTTGACGGAGTCAAGGTATCGGTAACTTCCACGGGCATGGGCTGTCCTTCGACGGCCATTGCTCTTGAAGAGCTCATCAAATGCGGCGCCGACACTTTCATTCGAGTCGGTACGGCAGGAAGAGTATGCGATGAATCATACGATGAAACGCTTGACGGCGTCATAAACAACGCCGCCGTCAGAGACGAGGGCACGACGATCCACTATATCCCGATCGAGTATCCTGCAGTTGCCGACAGGCATGTGGTGAAGGCTCTGGCCGATGCGGCAGAGAAGCTGGGCTACAACTTCCTTGAGGGAATAACCCAGTCCAAGGATTCTTTCTATGGTCAGCACGAACCTGAGACGATGCCTGCGGAAGGACGTCTGAAATACCGCTGGGAGGCATGGCGCAGAGGCCATGTCGTATCTTCGGAGATGGAGTGCGCAGCGCTGTTCGTCATATGTTCCATAAGGAAATGCCGTGCAGGAGCCATCATGGCTTTCTCGGAGATGGAGAAGTCCGTAGAGGTAGCCTGCGAGGCCATCAGGACGCTGATCAAGGAAGACAGCAAGGAATAGCATATAAACAGATATCGCAGGATATCTGTTTTAATAAGATATAATATCTTTATGAAGGAGTATGAACTATGAAAACACTGATCGCTTATTTTTCCCATATCGGCGAGAACCTGCAGGACAACGAGGTCGTCGAACTGACCAAGGGAAATACCGAGGTCGTTGCGGAGAAGATCGCGGAACTGACCGGAGGTGATCTTTACAAGATAGAAGAGGATGATCCGTATCCATTGAAGTATACGGACTGCGTCAACCGTGCAAAGAAAGAGGATGAATTCAATGTCCATCCCGATCTCAAGCCGGGCATGAAACTCAACATGGACGAATATGATACCGTCTATATCGGTTTCCCGATCTGGTATCGCGCATATCCGAGGATCGTTGCGACATTCCTCGATACCTATGATTTCTCGGGAAAGAGGATCAAGCCGTTCTGCACCAACGACGAGGGAACTTTCGGCATAGCTCTGCTGGAGATGCAGGGAGTGCTCAAGGGTGCAGAGATCTGCGACGGTCTGGCGATCAGAGGAGTCGATGTATATGATGCGGAAGAAAGGATCAGAGGTTTTGTAGACTGAAATGAAAAGAAAAGATGCGACATTGCTGAAACAGGAAGACCCGTTTCATCTGATAGTACCGTTCATAATGCCGAAAAGGACGGAGTCCGAGGTATCCACGACGACCACTCTGGATATCACGGATCTGTTGAAGTTCATCAGGGAATCCAACGAGAAGAACGGCACCAACTACAAGCTGTTCCACTGCATATGCACGGCTGTAGCCAGGATGATCTATCATCGTCCGAAACTGAACATTTTCATATCCGGAAGGAAGTTCTGGATGAGGAACGACATCACTCTTTCTTTCGTAGCGAAGCAGCAGTTCTCCGATGGAGCGGACGAGACGCTGATGACGCTCAAGGTCGACAAGGACATGAACCTTGACGACATATCGAAGCTGATCATCGGCGACGTGCAGAAAGCAAGGACCGCCGGATCGAACGATCTGGACAAGACGATGAAGTTCGTAGGTTCTCTGCCGAGGTTCGTTCTGGAGATACTGTTCTGGGTACTGACACGCATGGAATACCACGGAATATTCCCGGAGAGTCTTAAAGAGGGGGATCCGA
>JAGACP010000086.1 GCA_017614055.1 Erysipelotrichaceae bacterium
ATCTTCTCAACAACAATCTCTTCGACGTGACCGCTGACATCCTCGAACCGGATACGGCGAACTTCGAGTATGTAACGGAAGTGAAGGAAAAAGCCACAAAGATCATCATCCACAAGATCGATTCCAACGGAGAATACGTCGAAGGCGCGATACTGCAGATCCTTGACGGGGAAGGAAACGTATTGTCCGAATGGACCACCGAAGCAAAACCGCATAAGATCGTCGGTCTTGCTCTGGGAGGCGTATACACACTGCATGAATGCTATGTAGATCCGATATATGCCATTGCCGATGACATGGAGATAAAGATAACAGACGGAAAAGAGTATCAGATGATAGACGGCATCATCTCCATGAAGACCAGTGCCTGTTTCAGAGAGACCGGTGACAGGAATTATGTGAACGACGGCGTTGCCCACATCATCGACAGGATCGAATACGAATGGCTGTATCCGGGAAGGACCTACGTCATGAAGGGCCTTCTCATAGACAAGGGTACGGACAACGACCTTCAGGAAGTCATCCTGGAAGTCGAAAAGTCATTCGTTCCTGAAGAGAAGTTCGGAGTGATGGAGATGGAATATGTCATCGATCTTGACGGTTATGCGGAACACGACTTCGTCATATACGAAAGGCTGTATCTGACGGAGGGGGATGAAGAGATCCTGGTATTCGAACATCACGACTATGACTGCGTGGAACAGACCGTCCATATCGGTACGCTCTATACCACGGGCATGGTCCTGTACAAGATAGGAAACGGCAATGTCTCCAACAAGCTCAACGGCGCATACTACGACATCAAGACCAAAAGGACGAAAAGAGACGGAACGGTCGTGGAGAAGGATCTCGGGATACATCTGACCGGAGGCATCTTCCTGCAGGATGACAGACAGTTTGAAGTGACCGTCTACAGAGACGGTGATCTTACGGACAAGGTAAAGACATACGGTTCTTCCTATGACAGATCTTTCAAGAAACAGGCCGTATCCATCGTCGATCTTCCTGAAGGAAGATACTATGTGAAGAAGGGCGATGACATCATGACATACGACATCGTCAAAGGCGCCATCATCCTCAACGATCAGCCGGAAGATACATACGTTACATATACGGAAGTCAAAGCCCCGAGCAGCTACCGCATCGATACCACTTCCTATACGTTCTCCGCAGGTCACGACTACAGCAGGAACGTCCTTGAGAATTACCGCACGAATTATCTGATATACATTCCGATTACTGGTGTGGATTGACCTGAAATAATCTATAATAAATATAGAAAGATCGACGAGGATAATAACATGTTTAATCTGATGATTGTCAAGAATTATGATGAAGCTTCCGATATGGCGTTCAAGGTCATGAAAGACTATCTCAAGCCTGGAAAGGTGCTTGGTCTGGCTACAGGCTCTACGCCTCTGGGACTGTATTCAAGGATGGTCAAGGACCACGAGGAAAACAAGACTTCTTATGCCGAGATAAAGACGTTCAACCTGGATGAGTATGTGGGACTTCCTGTGACGCATCCTGAAAGCTACTATGCCTTCATGTACAGGAATCTGTTCAGCGCTCTGGACATAAACGAAGAGAACGTGCACATCCCTAGCGGCATGGCCGAGGATCTGGAGAAGGAATGCCAGGAATATGAGAATCTCATCAGCAAGGCTCATGTGGACATCCAGCTGCTTGGCATCGGTTCGGACGGACACATAGGCTTCAACGAGCCGGGAACGCCGTTCGATTCAATTACCCATGTCACCGATCTGGCCGAGTCTACGATAAAGGACAACTGCCGTTTCTTCGAGAACGACATAACCAAAGTGCCTACCCAGGCGGTAACCCAGGGCATCGGTACGATCATGAAGGCAAAGAACATCCTTCTGATCGCCACCGGCGAAAACAAAGCCCAGGCCGTCAAAGACATGCTTCAGGGAGAAGTGAGCGAGGAATGCCCGGCATCGATCCTGCAGAAGCACGACAATGTCACCATCATCCTTGACGAAGCTGCCGCTTCTTTGCTCAAGTAGAGCATATCGCTTTATCCCGAAGATGCTTTAGGGCATAATGATAGGGCAAGGAGGTATGTAAGATGAGAATATTGAATACCGAAGAATTCAATGAACTGATAAAGACCGGTACGACCCTGGTGGATTTCTTCGCCGACTGGTGCGGACCGTGCAAGATGCTGGGACCTGTTCTGGAGGAACTGGACAGCGAATATCCCGATGTTGATTTCGCGAAAGTCAATGTCGATGAGAATATGGAACTTGCCGGAGAATACGGCATCATGTCCATCCCTGCAGTATTCCTGTTCAGGGACGGCGAGGTGATAGGGAACTTCGGAGGCTACCGCGACAGGGAAAGCGTAAGAGAGTTCCTTGATTCGAAGCTGTAGACATCATTGAATGATACTGAAAGACAGGTCTTCCAAGGAAGGCCTGTTTTTTGAATTTGCGGTCCATTTATATATAAAAACATGGAAATAATCTATAATAATATTGTTTGTTGGAGGACAGGCTTATGGAAAAGCTTATTGAATTCAGAAATATCGTTAAATCATTCGACGGTCAGACGGTACTGAAGGGTATCGATCTTGACATTTACGAGAATGAGTTCGTGACGCTGCTGGGTCCGTCAGGCTGCGGCAAGACCACCTTGCTGAGGATACTGGGCGGCTTCCTTGAGCAGGATGAGGGATCGGTCATCTTCAACGGTGAAGAGATCTCCGATGTTCCCGCATACAAGCGTCCGATAAACACTGTCTTTCAGAGATATGCGCTGTTCCCTCATCTGAATGTCTACGAGAACGTGGCGTTCGGTCTGAGGATCAAGAAAATGTCCAATGACCTGATCGAACCGAAGGTCAACAGGATGCTGGAACTGGTAGGCCTGGACGGCTATCAGAAGAAGGATGTCACCCTTCTTTCCGGCGGACAGCAGCAGAGAGTGGCCATCGCCAGAGCTCTGGTCAACGAGCCTGACGTGCTGCTTCTGGATGAACCTTTAAGCGCTCTTGATGCGAAACTCAGGAAAGAGATGCAGCAGGAACTCAAGAGGATACAGGAAGAGGTTGGCATCACCTTCATTTTCGTCACCCATGACCAGGAAGAGGCTCTGACCATGTCCGACAAGATCGTGGTCATGAAGGACGGAAACATCGAACAGATAGGCACTCCTACCGAGATATACAACGAACCTGCCAACAGATACGTAGCCAACTTCATCGGCCAGTCCAACATCATGGACGGAATCATGAAGAAGGACTATCTGGTCAACTTCGACGACAGAGATTTCAAGTGCGTCGACTACGACTTCAAGCCTAACGAGCCGGTCGACGTCGTCATAAGACCTGAAGATATCAGGATCATGAAGAAGAACAAAGGCAAGATGAACGGACAGGTCATCTCCGTGCTGTTCAAGGGCGTTCACTACGAGGTGATCGTCGAGACCAAGCGCGGTGCCGCCAAGAAGATCAAGCTGCATGTCCTGGGCAACGAAGACGTCTTCAACCAGGAAGCCAACGAGAAGATGTCGGCTTCCGACTTCACGATGGACATCGAGGACGTCGAATCTCTGACCGACCAGGAACTGATACTGCGTGCCAACGCCCAGGCGTGGAAGGCCGATGAGGACGAACAGGAGATCTCCATCACGAAGGTCATCCACGACATCGAAAACAAGCCTGGCCGCTATACGATAACGTTCAAGACCGATGCCGGGACCAGCGTCAACGCCAATGTCGACGTCGTGCTTCCGAAGGTCAACGAAGACAAGGAAGAAAAGATCGGCATCCAGGCCTTCGACGTATACAAGTCCATCGACGAGATCGAAGAATCCATGGCCATCTCCGTCGACCTGAAGAACTGGGCCGACGCCTATGCGTGGGATCTGGAGACCGAGAACGAAGTCGAGATCGACGACGTGCGTTTCAGCTTCGATCCGACGGAGATCAAGGAAGGCGTCTACGACGTGACGTTCGTTACCGAAGGACGCACATACAAGATCCATACCACCGAGATGCAGAAGGAAGGCGATATCGTATCCATCGATTTCGGTCCTGAAGACATACATGTAATGGAAAAGAGCGTGGGTCTATGAAGAGTTTCAGAAGACTGGTAAATCCGTATCTGGTATGGGCTGCACTGATGATCGTGCTGCCGATGCTGATAATCGTGTTCTATGCTTTTTCCGAGCAGGGCAACGACGTCATCCCGGTCAAGCTTACTTTCGACAACTTCGTCAGGTTCTTCTCCGACTCGATATTCATCGAGGTCCTGGGAAGAAGCCTCAAGCTTGCGGTGGTGACGACTATCATCTGCATCCTGCTGGGTTATCCGGCTGCGTATTTCATCGCCCAGATGGCTCCAGATTCTCAGGCCGTCATGGTCCTGATGGTCACGCTGCCCCAGCTGATAAACATGCTGGTGAGGACCTATGCCTGGAGAGGACTGCTGCTGGAAACGCCGTTTTCTCCGGAGGTCAAGGTCTACATCGGCATGGTATACAACTTCCTGCCGTACATGATACTGCAGATCTATACTTCGCTTTCGAAGATGGATCCTTCTCTTGTAACGGCTGCCCATGACCTGGGCTGCGACGAGAAGATGGCCTTCCTCAAGGTCACGCTTCCGCTGTCCATCCCGGGCATCATCTCCGGCATCACGCTGGTCTTCCTGCCTGCCGTTTCAAGCTTCTTCATTCCGAAGCTGCTGGGCGGAGGATCGTACGTGCTTGTCGGAAACCTGATCGAGAACTATTTCGTCACGACGGGAGACTGGAACTTCGGTTCGGCCATCTCGCTGATCATGGCTCTGGTGATACTTGTTTCCATGTATTTCACCAGGAAGTTCGACTATGACAAGGAGGCCGTCTGATGAAGAAGAACAAGTGGTTCCAGAAACTGTACGTATGGCTGATCATGGCGTTCTTCTATCTTCCGATCGTCTATGTCGTGCTGTTCTCGTTCAATGAATCGAAATCACTGACGAAATTCTCGGGATTCTCCCTGAGATGGTACGAGAAGATGTTTGCGACGAGGGCCATGATGGAATCGATCTATTATTCGGCTCTGATAGCGATCATCGCCACGGTCGTATCCACGATCATCGGCACCATCGTCGCCATCGGTCTGAGCAAGTCGAGCCGTCTGATAAAGCAGGTAGTCACGCAGGTAAACAACCTGCCGATGCTGAACCCGGACATCGTCACAGCCATCGGACTGATGCTGCTGTTCTCGACGCTGAACGTGCCTACGGGCTTCTTCACATTGTTGCTTGCCCACATCACGTTCTGCATACCTTACGTCATACTGTCCATCATGCCGAAGCTGAGACAGCTGGATGAAAACCTGGCCGAAGCCGCCCTGGATCTTGGCTGCACGCCTTTTCAGGCACTGTACAAGGTCATCATCCCGCAGATCAGGGAAGGCATCGTATCCGGAGCGCTGGTCGCGTTCACGATGTCGTTCGACGACTTCGTGATATCCTACTTCACGACCGGTCCGGGCATAAACAACATATCAACATACGTATACGCGACGACTAAACGTATCAATCCGAGTGTCAACGCCCTGTCGACGCTGATCGTCCTGGCGATCACTCTGATCCTGGTACTGTCCAACGTACTGCCGCTCATCAAAGCAAGGAGGATGAAAAATGATGAAAAAGCTGCTTAGTTTACTGATGGTGCTTCTCATGCTCACGGCCTGTGGAAAGACAGGCAAGGAAGACAACGGAGAGCTCTATGTATTCCTTCCGGGCGAATACATCTCCGATGAGATCATCAATGATTTTGAAAAAGAATACGGCATCAAGCTGTATATCACGACATTCGATTCGAATGAATCGATGTATACCAAACTGCTTGGCGGAACCGTCTATGACATCATCATCCCCAGCGACTACATGATCGAAAGACTGATCAACGAGAAGATGATCCAGAAACTGGACAAGTCGAAGATCCCCAACATGTCCCAGCTGTACGATCAGGTCCTGAACATGGAATTCGATCCGAACAACGACTATTCCGTTCCTTATTTCTGGGGCAACGTCGGCATCTGCTACGACAGCACGATCGTCGATCAGAACGACGTCGAGACCGAAGGATGGAACGTTCTCAGGAACACCAAATACAAGGGCATGATCTACATGTACGACTCTATCCGCGACGCGTTCATGATGGCCGAGAAGTCTCTTGGCTATTCGATGAACACGGACAGCGAGGAAGAGATCAATGCGGCCTATGAGTGGCTGATCGACATCGCACAGAACATGGATCCCGCGTATGTCACCGATGAAGCGATCGACGGACTCGCCAACGGCGAAAAAGCCATGGGCATGATGTATTCGGGAGATGCCGCATACATCTATGCGGAGAACGAGAACGTGCTGTTCTGGGCTCCTGCAGAGGGAACGAACTACTTCGTCGATGCGATGGTCCTGCACAAGGATGCCAAGAACGTCGAGAACGCGTACAAGTTCATGAACTACATCATCGACTATGATCCTGCATACGAGAACTCCGTATTCGTAGGATACAGCTCGGTCAATGCCGAGGTCCTGAAGGATCTGTCTTCCGAGGGCGGCGATTTCGAAGGCAACGATGCCTACATCCCGCGCAACAAGACGGCCAACGACGAGATGTTCCACAGCAATGAAGAGGTCCTCAAGACCATCTCCGAACTGTGGGTCAAGGTCAAGAACACTCACTGATGAGACTGGTAGTACAGAGAGTTTCCGAAGCGAAGTGTACGATAGACGGACATGTGACCGGCAGCGTCGATGCCGGATACATGGTCCTGGTTGGTTTCGGCCACATGGATGACAGGAAGATCATCGAAAAGATGGCCGACAAACTCGTTAAACTCAGAGTGTTCGACGACGGACAGGGGAAGATGAATCTTTCCGTGAAGGATATCGGCGGAAAGATCCTCTCCATCCCGCAGTTCACTCTTTATGCCGATCCGTCAAAAGGCAACAGGCCGAGCTTTACAGATGCGCTGGAGCCTGAGACGGCGACTGAATATTATGCCTGCTTCAACGAGTGCCTGCGCACTCTTGAAGTGCAGGTCGAAGAAGGCGTCTTCGGAGCGGATATGAAGATATCTCTGCTCAACGACGGGCCGGTAACGATCATCCTTGACAGCGAGGTTTTATGGTAGAAGGTTATGCACTGAACGACATCGTCCAGATGAAGAAAGATCACCCGTGCAGGAAATCGCACTACTTTAAGATCGTCAGGATGGGCGTGGACATCAAGATAAAATGCGAAGGATGCGGTGCCGTCATCATGATGGAGAGACCGGAATTCGAACGCAAGTGCAAGAAGATAATAGAAAAGGCCGTTACAGATGATCAAGGCAGTGATCTTTGATTTCGACGGGACTGTAAGCAACAGACAGGAGAATGTCTACAGAGTCTTCGCCGATTATCTGCGGCCTTTTTTCTCTGACTTTTCCGATATCGAATATGAAGCCGTCCTGCAGGATCTGATGATCTATGACTGCAACGGCACGCTGGACGTGGAAGTAAGAGTCATACCTTTCATCAGGAAGTACGGAAAGTATCTTCCGGATGATTTCACCGAGAAGTTCAAGCCTTACTACTACGACAACATGTATGCCTATACCGTCCTGAAGGACGAGACGATTGAGGTGCTTGAGAAACTCAGGAAGGATCATAAGCTCGGACTGCTGTCAAACGGACATTCCGGTTCCCAGCATGCCAAGATTGACGCCATGGATATCGAAAAGTATTTCGATAAAGTCCTGGTCAGCGGCGATCTGGGGGTGCATAAGCCTGATCCGAAGATCTTCGAGATGATGGCTGAAGCTCTGGGAGTCAGATGCGATGAATGTCTGATGGTGGGGGATATCTTCTCCATCGATATTCTCGGTGCCGAAAGGGCGGGGATGAAAAGCGCGTGGTTCATCACGGATTTCGAGAAGCCGAGCTTCTTCTACCACGGCTACAGGATCAATGATCTCAGACAGATCTTTGACATCCTGGACAAAGAAAACGGCAAGTCCTGACTTGCCGTGTATTATGGAATAATAAAAAGGGCAGTTGAGCTGCCCTTTGTTTTGTTATGCTTTCTTGGCGTTGGCCTGGTTGGCTACGGCGTTGATCTTGGCTTCGAGTTCAGCCTGGTCGCCGAGGTAGTAATGGTTGACAGGTCTGAATTCATCGTCAAGTTCGTATACAAGTGGAACACCGGTAGGTATGTTCAGACCGACGATGTCTTCATCGGAGATGTTGTCGAGATACTTGACGAGAGATCTCAGGGAGTTGCCGTGGGCAACGACGATGACCTGCTTGCCTTCGGCCATGGTCTTCTTGATGACATCCTCGTAGTACGGTACGACTCTGGCGACGCAGTCCTTCAGACATTCGGTCAGCGGAAGGTCCTTCTTGTCGACGTTCTTGTATGCTTCCTGGTTGGCAGGATTCCTCTTGTCGTCCTCTTCCAGTGCAGGAGGCTGTACGTCGTATGATCTTCTCCAGAGAGTGACCTGTTCCTGGCCGTACTTCTCGGCGGTCTCGGCCTTGTTCAGACCCTGCAGTGCGCCGTAGTGTCTCTCGTTGAGGCGCCAGTGTTTGATGACTTCGATCCATTCCTCATCCATCTGTTCGAGGATGTAGTTTGCGGTATGGATGGCTCTCTTGAGATATGAGGTGAAACATACGTCAAACTTGAAACCTGCTTCCTTGAGCAGCTGTCCGCCTTTCTTGGCTTCTTCCACGCCTGTCTCGGACAGGTCGACATCGGTCCAGCCGGTGAACAGGTTGAGCTTGTTCCAGTCGCTTTCGCCGTGTCTTACCAATACTAACTTATAGCCCATATTTTCCTCCTTGATTGCTATATATGAATCTTGATCGATGACAGTTCTTTCGCGTGTCTTGCGACAGATCTGGTGAACGATTTCGAGATCGATCTGTCTGATCTGCGGTATCTCAGCGTCTCCTTGATGACGAC
>JAGACP010000087.1 GCA_017614055.1 Erysipelotrichaceae bacterium
CATCGTCCTTTACCATCCTCTCGGACATGATGATGGCGTCCTCATAGTTGTAGCCATGCCATGTCATGAAAGCGATGGTGACGTTCTGGCCGAGAGCCAGTTCGCCGTCGTCCATGCTAGGACCGTCGGCAATGATGTCTCCCGCCTTCACCTGATCGCCGTTCTGGACGATCGGACGGGGATTGATGCATGTGCCGGCATTGGATCTTGCGAACTTGTCCAGCGTATATTCATGATCGGTTCCGTCAGGCGATGTGATGATTATCGTCCTTGCGTCGACGTATGTTACTGTACCGTCGTCCTTTGACAGCAGTCCGGTTCCGGAGTCTCTGGCGATCTTCGATTCGATGCCTGTTCCGACATACGGAGCATGAGGCTTCAGAAGAGGAACGGCCTGTCTCTGCATGTTCGCACCCATCAGGGCACGCGATGCGTCGTCGTTCTCGAGGAACGGGATGCACGCTGCAGCCACGGATACGATCTGCTTCGGCGATACGTCGGCAAGTTCGACTTCCGACTTGTTTGCCAGGATGGTCTCACCGGCTTTTCTGGCGACGACCTGATCGTTCACCAGTTTGCCGTCGATGACCTCGTTGGCCTGCGCGATGATGTAGTCGTTCTCATCATCGGCTGAAAGATATACATAATCCTCCGATACGTTGCCCTTCTTGTCGACCTTGCGGTAAGGAGTCTGGATGAATCCGTACTCGTTGACTCTCGCATAAGTCGTCAGATAGGAGATCAGACCTATGTTCTGACCTTCAGGGGTCTCGATCGGACAGATCCTTCCGTAGTGGGAGTTGTGTACGTCTCGTACTTCGAATCCGGCTCTTTCCCTCGTCAGACCGCCCGGACCCAGCGCCGAGATACGACGCTTGTTCGTGAGCTCGGCCAGCGGGTTCTGCTGGTCCATGAACTGAGAGAGCTGCGATGAAGAGAAGAATTCCCTTATCGCACCGGACAATGGACGGTTGTTGGTCAGGGTCTTAGGTGTCGCATTCTCGATCTCGGTAATGGACATCTTTTCCTTGACGGCCTTCTCCATCCTTGACAGACCGATCCTGAACTGATTCTGAATCAGTTCGCCTACGGTCCTGATCCTTCTGTTTCCGAGCATATCGATGTCGTCCGTGCTTCCTACGCCGTCCAGCAGCGTGAACATGTAGTTGTAGAAAGCTATCATGTCGGACATCGTGATGCACTTCTTGTCGTTGAGAGGATCGACGCCGATCAGTCTGATCAGATCACCCTCTTCTTCCGAATTTCGGATGTTTACGACCTGGCAGGCGGTGCCAACCAGCCATGCGGAGATCTTCTCGCCGGCGATGACGCGCTGTCTGATCGTCTCTTCCTTGTCGGACATGAGGATGTAGCTGTCGTGGTCAGGCAGATACTCAGGCATGGCCTTTTCGTCTTCGACCATGACGTCGCTGGAATTCTTGTCCGTGAGTCTTCCCAGGACGAAGAATCTCTGTCCGTAATCCATGACGGCATTGAAATTGTCATCGGTAAGAGGTACTTCCCTGGCGATGATGCCGCTGTAGACGCGTACGGTGTTGACTTCCTTCGCGATCTCCTTGATATCTTCAGGCGTGAGTACTGTTCCGATATAGTAGGTCTTTTCCTTCAGATCGATGTCGTTTGCCAGGATCCTGCCCTTGAGGGCGAACTTGTCCGTAGTCGGAACCTCGACGATCGTCGGATGCGAGAAGATGTGCCTGAACGGGAATGCCTCGACATGGCCTCCCTTGGCGAACTCTTCCCTCAGGACGTTCCTCTGTTCCTTCTCGATCAGTGTTCCTTCCTTGTAAAGGATGGAACCGTCTGCCTTGTAGACATCCTGAGCCAGGATATGATTCTCCATCCTGTCGACAACAGAAAGCTTCTTTCTGAGCTTGTAGCGTCCTGCAGCCGTCAGATCGTACTTCTTCTGGTCGAAGAACTTCGCGTTCATCAGGTTCGCAGCGCCGTCGACGGTAGGAACTTCATCCTGCTTCTGGTTCTTGTGGATCTCCAGCAGTGCCGCATCGGTGGTCTTAGTCTTGTCTGCCTGAAGAGTATTGGTTATCTCCTCATAGGCTCCAAGGAAAGACGTATAGATGGCTTCATAGACATTGAGGAACTCGCGGTCGTCGTTCTGGTTGATCAGATCGTCGTAGACATCAAGACCCATGGCCCTGATGAGCTTCTTCACCTTCTCGACGTCGAAAGCGTCCTCGCCCTTCTCGATGTTCAGCGAAAAACCGATACACTTGAGAAGTATCGTGGACAGTATCTTCCTCTTTCTGTCGACCGACATGTTCATGATCCTGCCAAGGGCATTCTTCTTGTCGTCGGTCAGAAATTCAAGCCATGTGCCGCGCGAAGGGATCAGTTCTCCCGAAAAGGTATCCCTGCCCGTCTTGTCGTCGGTCTGGCTGTCGAAATAAGCGCCGGGAGACCTGACGATCTGGGAGACGATGACTCTTTCCGCGCCGTTGATGATGAAGGTGCCTGTCGGCGTCATCATCGGGAAATCGCCCAGAAAGACTTCGTCCTTGCGCGAGATTATCTCGCCGTTGGGATCCTCGGGAAAGATCTCAAGCTCCATGTTTGCCTTCAAAGGAGCCCTGTAGTCTTCCTCGCGGTATTTGGTTTCGGCGACGCTGAATTTTGGTTCGCCGAACTCATAATTAAGCAGTTTCAGACGGATGTTTCCGTTGTAGTTGTAGATCGGGTAAATGTCGTCAAACACTTCCTTTATGCCCTGGGTGGTGAACCACCTGAAGGAATCTGTCTGAACTTCCACTAGATTAGGCAATTCAAGATTGCCACTAACTTTAGAATAGTCACGGCGAGTAGAATGCTTACCCGAATTAAGTATCTTGTATGTTTGTTTCATTAGCGCCGTCCTTTCCGATATATGTGTAGAATTGTCAGTTGCAGCTGTCGATCACCAGATAGCCTTTTCTGGCTGCGACAGTATTTACTGTTTTAAAGATTGTTTCGAGTTCCTTCTTCGAAGAACCTGCTCCCTGTGCCTTCCTGATGACGATATAAAGATGACCGCCATCGTTCAACATGAGGCCGGCTTTCCGGTACAGATCGTATATGACGGCTTTCCCGGCCCTGATGGGCGGGTTCAAAACGATCGTATCGAACTTATGATCCAAGCCTGTGATGTCTTCGCACAAGTGAACTCTGATATCAGTTTTATTGTTTTCGCAATTCAGGATCGACAGTTCAACGGCTCTCGGATTAACTTCGGCCATCTCGACATCCAGCTGCGGATTGAACCGCTTCAGGATGATGCCGATGGGTCCGTATCCGGAACCAAGGTCCAGAAGAGTCTTTCCCAAATCTTTTCTGTAGATAGTATTGATCAAAACATAACTGCCGAAATCGACGTTGTCCTTCGAAAAGACACCGTTGTCGGTAGTGAAATGAAAAACCTCATTATCGAAATAAAAATCGAATTCTTTCCTTTCGGAAGCCAGATCTTTATTGTCGGTAAAATAATGGTTCATCGTTCAGGTTATTTGATGTCTACACTAGCTCCTGCGTCAACCAACTTCTTCTTGATTTCCTCTGCTTCTTCTACACTGATGTTTTCTTTTATCGGACTAGGACACTTGTCAACAACACCTTTGGCCTCTACCAAGCCTAAACCGGTGATTTCCTTGACGACTTTGATGACGGCGGTCTTGCTGTCACCGAAAGCAGTCAGTACTACTGATACTGATGAAGGACCTGCAGGAGCTTCTTCAGCCGGAGCAGCTGCAACAGCGACAGGAGCGGCAGCGCTAACGCCGAACTTCTCTTCGATCGCCTTTACCAGATCGTTTAATTCAAGAATGCTGGCCTCTTCGAGATAAGCCAGGATATCGTCATGTGATAATTTTGCCATAATAATGATTTTCTCCTTTTCTTTCGATTACTCTGCAGCATTTTCTGCAGGTGCAGCTTCCTCTGATTTAGGCTCATCAGCAGGAGCTTCTTCTTTTGCCTCTTCGGCAGGTTTAGCCTCTTCGGCAGGTGCAGCCTCTTCGACGGCTTCCTTCTTTTCAGGTTCCTCCGCCTTCACTTCCTGAACGGCAGATGCGTCAGCCGGTTTTGCGTCTGCCACGGCCTGGACGGCTCTGGCGAACGAACTGATCGGCGACTGCAGGCAGCTGAGCAGCATAGAAAGCATGCCTTCACGGTTAGGCAGATTCGAGAGTTCCTTGATGGTGTCCTCGTCTACTACCTTGCCTTCGACGATGCCTTTCTTAAGTACCAGCGCCTTGTGTTTTTTCGCGAACTTCGCCAGCACTCTGGCCGGAGCGGTCGCATCTTTAGAGAATGCGAAGGCATTAGGGCCGGCAAGCGTTTCTTTGAGTTCCTCGAAGCCTGTTTCGTCGCACGCTCTCTGGAACATCGTGTTCTTGTATACCTTGAAGTCTACATCTTCAGCCCTGAGATTCCTTCTCAGTTCGGTGACTTCGGCAACACTGAGTCCGCGATACTCGCAAACGACTGTCGATTCGGAATTCTTGATCTTGTCGATGATCTCCGAAACCAGCGCCTGCTTGTTACTTAATACAGCTTGATTCATGTTCCCTCTTTCTAACACCCATATACTCATAAAATAAAACCTGTGCCCACAGACACAGGTCAAAAATCCCTTAAAGATCAACCTCGGTAACATTATTAAGCATATCGCCGTTACTGTCTATGGTATATCGATGCCTAATAATGATACCCTATTATTTAAAAATATGCAATATATAAATGCAGCCAGCTACTGATCTTTGCTTTCGAGCCTTTTCTTTATCAGATCAGGCAGGAACATGAACACCGCTCCCAGCACCACCGCCAGCATCGCGGCATCCACATCGCCGTCCCTTGTGAGGCTGATGGCCACGATGGCGAATGTCGCCCCCAGCAGACGGGAAAGTATCGTCAGTATCAGCGAAACTACCGATCTTGTCTTGTCCATATTATTTGGTTCCGTAGATCCTGTCGCCCGCATCGCCCAGACCAGGTACGATGTATCCGATCTCGTTGAGATGATCGTCCAGAGCGGCCAGATACAGATCCACGTCAGGATGAGCCTCGGTGAAAGCCTTGACGCCTTCAGGAGCTCCGACCAGGCAGACCATCCTGATGTTCTTGGCGCCTCTTTCCTTCAGCTTCGTCACTGCAGCCACGGCGCTTCCGCCCGTCGCCAGCATCGGGTCAAGAGCCAGTACTATTCCCTCGGACAGTTCCTTCGGGAACTTGGCGAAATATTCCACAGGTTCCAGAGTCTTCTCGTCGCGGTAGATGCCCATGAAGCCTACCTTGGCCGTAGGGATCAGATCCATGATGCCGTCGACCAGTCCAAGTCCCGCCCTGAGGATAGGAACGAGGATGACTTCCGTGTCGAGCATCTTGGTGTCACACGGTCCCATCGGCGTGGTGATGTGCACGTCCTTCATCGGAAGGTCTCTCAGCACCTCGTATGCCATGAGAGATGCGATCTCTTCGAGATTCTCCCTGAAATCCTTGTGGCCGGTGTTCTCGTCGCGCAGATAGGCGAGCTTGTGGGTTATCAGTGGGTGATTCAGTACTGTCAGCATAAAACAAACCTCCGTTTTTTCCTTTTTAATTATACTTGAATATACATATAATGAAAGGCCATTTTACAAATTCATACAAAAAAATGAGAGCACCGCTCTCATTTATCTGTTGTCATAGGTGAAACTGATGTCCTGATCGAGCACGGGAAGCAGTTCCTTCATGTCCTCGATGGTCACGTTCGAAGCCTTTTCCAGCTCTTCCTTCCTTGAAGGTTCCGAAATATAGGCCACATTGTAGGCTCCGTAGTTGCTTCCGCAGCCCATGTCCATCAGAGAATCGCCGATCATGACGCATTCCCTGTTCCACTTGTTTCTTTCCACTATGTCGAAGATCCCTTCCGGATCAGGTTTCAGTTTCGTGACATCATTCAGACCGCATACGTCGTCGATATACTCGCTCATACCGAATTCATCGGTAAGCTCCTTTATGCCTTTGGAAGTACGCGTCGATATTATCGCGATCTTGTATCCTTCGTCATGAAGAGTCTTGAGTACTTCAAGAGAATTCGGGGTCGGATGCGTGGTCTTCTTCGTCACTTCGATCTGCGTCTTCCTGTAATCCGCATACAGGGTGTCATAGTCGATTCCCGGGAAGTACTTCGGGAACAGATCCCTCAATGCGGGACCGATGATCTCGTCCTGTATCTCCGGGGTGAACTTTGATTCGTCCGAATACTTCCTGAACAGCGACCTGTACGCTTCGACGATGCACTGTCTGGTGTCCATGAGCGTTCCGTCGAAGTCGAAGAACAATGTCGGTTTATCTTTCTTGAGGATCTTGTTGAAGACACCGATGTATCCCAGCAAGCCAAGGATGACGAACACTACCGATGTTACCTGAGCCATCTTGAGATTGCCCAGATACAGCGAATCCGTCCTTCTGGCCTCGATGAAGAACCTTATCACTCCATACCACATCAGATAGGCGCAGGCCAGATCTCCCCTCTTGTTCTGCCTCTTGCGCAGCACGAACATGATGACGGCCCAGCCTATGAGACACAGCACGGATTCATAGAAGAACATCGGTTCATAGTAATGGCCGTCTATGTACATGCCGTCTTTAAGGAAAGACAGTATTCCATCGAAGTATTCAGCACCCACTTCTGCACCGTGACATTCCCTGTTCACGTAGTTGCCCCATCTGCCGATGGACTGCGCCAGCATGACGTTGGGCAGGATGATGTCCAGCAGCTTCATGAACGGATAGCGGTTCTTCTTCGCATACCAGTATGCGAACAGCGCACCGAACACCAGTCCTCCCTGGATGGCCAGTCCGCCGTCCCAGATCTTGATGATCTCAAGCGGATCGGACATGTAGTAGGAGAAGTTGTAGAAGGTGCAGAACC
>JAGACP010000088.1 GCA_017614055.1 Erysipelotrichaceae bacterium
TACTGAACATGATCCTGAAGTTCATGGAAGAACCAAACAGCGAAAACACCTACGGCATCTTCATCACCGACAGGAAGGAAGACCTGCTTCCGACGGTCGTATCGCGCTGCCAGGAGATACCTTTCCTTACCAGGGACTTCTCGTTCCTGATCAAGGTCTACGAAGAGAACGGCTTCGACTACATCGACGCCTATCTGCTTGCGCACATCCTGCACCGTTTCGACAGCGAGTTCGATCTCAACGATCCCTACTATCTGACAGCCAAGGAATACGTATACAAAACTATAGAAACCCTCGATGACAGGGAATACATCCCGGTCATGTTCTACAGGGAACTGTATCCCAGCTTCAGGGAACGCGACGAGTTCAAGAAGTGCACGGATTACTACCTTTCCATCATGATCAAGATGGTGGAGGACGCCCTTGAAGACAAGACCGTAGAAGACAGGGAATACATGGAACATCTCGAAAAGATCAAGGAAAACGATCCCGCAAAACTGCTGCAGATCTTCGAGGATGCCGGCGACAAAACGCTGCTCAATGCGGAGAGGAAGCTGTTGTTTGACTCGATAAGCCATGAGATAATATCATATAGCTGACAGGTGAATTATGGAAAACTTGAAATATATATCGATCAGATTTGAAACCACGAACAAGACATATACATTCTCGACGGACGACGAATCCATAAGGATGAACGACGCCGTCGTAGTCGAGACGCAGAGAGGTCTGGAATACGGTCTGGTAGTCACCGAACCGTTCGACAAACCCAATGTGAACATGGAGATAAAGCCCATCATCAGGAAGGCTACCGAAGAAGACAGAAGACAGTTCGAAAGAAACAAGTCCGAAGCCGGAGAAGCCAGAAAGAGATGCCAGATAGAATCGGACAAGCTCGATCTTCAGATGAACGTCATATCCGCGGAATATACGCTGGACAGACAGAAGATCACTTTCACGTACCTTGCGGATGACCGCGTGGACTTCAGGGAACTTCTGAAGGTCCTGGCATCCATCTTCCACTGCCGCATCGATCTCAGACAGGTCGGCACGAGAGACAAAGCCAAGATGGTATCAGGCGTAGGCGTATGCGGAAGGGAACTGTGCTGCGCAAGATTCATCGGCGATTTCGACCGCATCTCCATAAACATGGCCAAGAACCAGCTGCTGGCACTGAACGTGCAGAAGCTTTCGGGACAGTGCGGAAACCTGATGTGCTGCCTTAAATACGAGGATGACGCCTACAAGAAACTGAGGAAGGACCTTCCGAAGATGAACTCCCAGGTGGAATTCGAAGGGGAGAGATACCGCATCACTTCGATGAACGTCATCAACCAGACCTGCAAGCTCGAGAATCCCGATCATGCGATATTCATCTCGCTGAAGGAACTCATCGAGAAAGGCAAATACAACAAAGTCAAACAGAAGAACGAAAGTGAGGAAGAAAGTGTCGCTGAACAGTAAAGCTACACTTTTTCTTGTAGCGACCCCGATAGGCAATCTGAGTGAAGTATCCCAGCGTACCCTGGATGTTTTGAACAGTGTCCCGGTCATCGCCTGCGAGGATACGAGGAACACCCTCAAGCTGCTCACGCATTTCGACATCCATACGAAGATGATAGCCTACCACAACTTCAACGAGGAAGGATCAAGCGAAGGCATACTGAAACTCCTGGAAGAAGGAAACGACGTGGCGCTCGTCTCCGATGCGGGATATCCGCTGATCTCCGATCCGGGATACACGCTCGTGGAGAAAGTCATCGCCGCAGGATACGACATAGTAACGGTATCGGGACCAAACGCGGCCCTCAATGCCCTGGTGGCATCCGGACTTGAGACGAATCATTATCTATTCTACGGATTCCTCAATGCCAAACAGTCCCAGGCCAGGAAGGAACTTGAAGAACTAAGGACGTTCCCTTACACCCTGATATTCTATGAAGCGCCTCACCGCATCGAGAAGACGCTCAGGCTCATGCATGAAGTGCTGGGCGACAGGAAAGCCTGTCTGGCAAGAGAACTCACCAAGATCCATGAACAGTACTACAGAGGAAATCTTTCCGAACTTATGGAATTGAAAGACCTCAAGGGAGAGATGGTGGTGCTTGTGGAAGGATACAGAGAGGAAGAGAAAGAGATCGACATAAACGAACTTTTAGCCGAAGTCGACACTCTCATAAAAAAAGGAGAGAAGGCAAAGGATGCCGCAGGAACGGTGGCAGACAGATACGGCTTCTCCAAGAACAAGCTCTACAACTTTTATCTCAAGAAAGACAAATGATCAGCTCAGCTGATCATTTCTTTTACATTATCGGTTCATCTATGAACTTCAGATCCAGACCCGAAAGTTCATTCAGCGCTTCATCGACCAGTTCCGTCTCAAGCAGATCTTCAGGCCTGTGGGCGTCTATGCCTACGATGCATCGTAAAGGATATTGCGCCATTATCTCCCAGAACGGTCTGTGGGGATAGAAGTAGTATTCCTTCTCTCCGAATGGCTTCCTTCCTTTTGCGACACCTCTGACATTCACCTCTACAGGTATATCAAGCTCCGATGCCTTCTTTGCGATCATGTGCGCCACTTCCCCGCATGCGGGAGTGAAGGCTTCCTGCCTGTTCATGACGACGTCTGGATGGCACAGATATCTGAACATTCCCGTATCAAGAGCCTCGCACACGCTTTTTCCGTACTGAAGCATCTCTTCGTCGGTATTGATCTTGAAATAGTTGACCTCGTTTCCTACGGGATCTGAATAATGCTGGCCAAGCAGAAGATATTCTACTTTCTTTCCTATCTCGACTCTTTCCTCATGATTCCAGGGGAAGTATTCCGTCTCCAGACCGACATGGATCTCGATCTGATCTTTATACTTTTCTTTGAGGGCGTCTATGCTGGCGATATACTCATCCAGCTGTTCGATGTCCATGTGGCTTCTGTCGCTTGGGAAGTCCCTGTACGGCGCGTGGTCGGAGAAACCAAGGATACTGTATCCTGCCTCGATGGCCGCAAGAACATATTCCTCATCGGTTCCCGAAGCGTGTTTGCATCTGTAGGTATGTGTGTGATAGTTGAATCTGAACATAGTTTCTTCCTTATTGATTTTATCATATCGGTCACAAGAATAATGACCCATTAGCACTTCTGTTTTTTTGCTTTCATCAGGCATGTTTGATAAAGTATGAATGCAGGATAAACGCATGAAAATAAAAGAACTCAGGAAAGTCGCAAATAAGATGCATATCCCTCCAAACTGCCATAACCTGAATGGAGGAACGCCGTCCGATACCTATTGTCTTGAGCGAATAAAGAAACAGTGGGTGATCTATTACAGTGAAAGAGGAAAGAAGAACGACATGGAATACTATGATTCTCAAGAGAAGGCCTGCGAAGCGTTTTACCGTATCCTGAAGAATATCGAGAACACCGTCTATGCGAACGAGGAACAGGATCCTTATCGCAAGCCTCGCAAGATCCCCAGGGAATGGTGGATCAGCGATATCTTCATCTCCAGCAAGTCTTCCGCTGATATATATTTCAATGACAAGACCGTCAGGATACCGGGAGAACTGATGATGGATTACTATCTGGCAGAACCATATTCCATGTTCTGGCTGAAAGAGGAAGACAGGAACGTCTGGCCATGGCTTCTGGACAAGGAGAAATGCCAGGACCTGCTCTCGAAAGAAGACAGGGAATCCGTCATGGATGCGGTCAATGACTACTACCTGAACAGAAGGGAACGGATAATCTTCCTGACAAAGGAACTGGAAGAACGTGCAGTCGAATTGTCTGAAAAGGTAAAAGATAATGAGCTTACTAAATCAGGTGCTGCCTTGCAGCTGAAGAAAGAATTCCCTGATCTTCCTGACTGTTTCTACAAATATGAAATCATAGACTCTCTTGCGGGAGTCAGATGGTATAAGTGAATCAAGGAGAAGACCATGAACCATATCGATGTGCTGGATGATGCGGTAAGCGTGAACGGACACGTCCTGAAATTCCCGCTGTCCTATGACGAGATCAGGGATGCTTTGGGAGAAGCGAGGATCGTGATAGATGAAAGATACGGCAGACATCTGCAGTATTTCTATGACGATCTGGGGATCGAATTCGAGGGATCTCCTTTATATCTGAAGGAACTCAGAAAGAAAAAGGCTTACAGGGATGACGAACATTTCATCATTTCTCTGACCTTGTATGTGACAGGCAATAAGATCTATTCTTTCTATGATTCGAAGTGCGAAAAGAATTACGAGGGTGACCTCACTTTCCTGGGAAGAAAGATCGACCGCACGAAAACCTGGAGGACTCCGGGAGGATACGGATATCAGTCTCTTCTTTCTGATGAAGGAAAAGAAAAGGAATGGATGCATGTATCCGCAAGCATCTACACAGACGATGACGGACCATTGTATGACAAAGACCATCTTCTGAAAGATGTGAACATAACCTTCAAGCCTGAAAGACCAAGAAGCGATGTGAACTATGATATCTTCATGCCGGAAGAAGAATGTCTTTCGTTCGATACATTCAACTTCAAGCTGGCCGTCATCAACGAACTTATGTACAACCAGGAAGTGCTGAAACCTTATTTCGACATCTATGACTATATGGCATTCAGGAAAGCGCACTGGAACCTGGAGACATCCTCGAATGTCAGGGCGGCTGTGAATTATTTCAAGGAACTGCCGATACCTGCAGGTCTTGCGGATAATATTACAGAAATAAACATGGACGGATCAGACGAGATCTACATGAACATAGCTCCCGAATGGGACGGAAGGGATGACAGATTCGATTTCCGTAAACTTTCGGAGAAAGAACTCAAGCAGTTCGGAAATCTGAAGAAGATGCTTGTGTTCGGCAACAGCAAAGACATCGTCGGACTTAAGAAGATCTGCGAACCTCTGGGGATCGAAGTTGAACCGCTGGCGGAGATCGGTTAAATACAGACCAGGGTAAACAACCATGGTCTTTTCATTTACAATAAAAGAGAAGGATATAGAGAGCTGGAATATATGAATAAAAATGCAAATCTCATCAAAATCTATCTGAAACTGCCGCGCATCCCCAAGGCGGAAAAAGGAAAGATCAATGTCGCTTGCATAGGGGACAGCGTGACAAGAGGGGCAGGCGTAAGAGGAAAGCTGAAACTGACGTGGGAATATTATCTGA
>JAGACP010000089.1 GCA_017614055.1 Erysipelotrichaceae bacterium
ACCAGCGGGCCGGCAGATCCCAGGAAAGAGATGATCAGATAAGGAATGCCTATCGTGAGGATCTCTTTCACGATCTCTTTCTCGACGATGCCGCTGTCGAAATCCTGCTGTTTCGCAAGTTCTTCGACATGTCTTTCGTCTTCTTTTGAAAGATGCTTGGTGAACAGATATGCGATGAACGCGCCGACAGAAGCCGCCGCTATGGCTACGAATATCGCCGTGATGCTTTCGAATTTCAGCACTATGACGAAGACATATCCGCAGAACAGTATGCAGAAGACTCTGACGAACTGTTCGAGCACCTGCGAAGACGCATAGATGTCGAGTCTCTTTAGACCCTGTATATATCCTCTCAGGCTTGAAAGCAGAGGCACGATGATTATCGCGATGGTCAGGATGTTGAATAACGTCTTGAGATTCCGGATATCTTCAAGAGGAGCGGAAACTCCCAGGGTCTGTCTTGCCAGAGGTCCGGAGAAAAAGACGAAGAACAGCGCTATGACTGCCGTCAGTCCCATGATGATGGACGTTCCCAGTTTCCTGACAAGAAGCACCGTGCGGTAGTCGTTCTTGGCGACATACTTTGCCACGAGCGAAGCTATGGCGAAAGGTATGCCCGCCTGCGATACCTGCAGCAGAAGATCATAGTAGGTATAGGCAAAAGAATAGAAAGCCATGTTGGCTTCCCCTGCTATCTCCGACAATGGCGAATAGTAAAGAAGACCAAGGAGCTTGGAAACGAATATGCCAAAGGAACTCGCGAGAGCTCCCATAAGCAGTGACTGTTTCATCCTGTCCTTGTTCATCGATCAGCCCTCGTATGCTGCGGTCAGTTCCAGATACTCGGTATGTACCGTGGAATAGTCGGCGTTCTTGAACTGGACGAATATGTGAAGCGTTATCTCGGGATTCTGCGTCAGACCCGAAGCGATGACGCCTTTGACGTAGCCTTCCTGGACGTTCGACTGGTTGGGTATCATGTGATACTCTTCCTCTTCGAAAATGCCGACGTTGGCGGCCATGTTGTTCTGATAATCTCCGTCAGGTTCTATGGCAAGCACTTCTATGTCGTACATCGCAAGCGTAGGCTTGTCGATGATCACATAGTAGCGGTATCCGTCTTCTATCCTGGCCATTTCTACATCGATGTCGAAATACTGCGAGGAATGGGCATATGTGCTGTGTTCCTTCAGCATGTCGACAAGATATGTATAACGGTCGCCTGAATTGTTCTGGTTCCTGTTCAGAAGGCTGCAGGCGCTCAGAAGCAAAAGACACACCAGCACAGGTATCTTATTCAAACTGCAGCGCATAGTAGTATTTCTTGCCCTTCTTGATGATGGTAAGTTCATTGTTGAAGGCGTCTTCCTTCCTGAGCACGAAATCAAGATCCGTGACTTTCTCGCCGTTTACGGAGATGGAAGATCCGCTTATCAGATCCCTGGCTTCCCTGTTGGACTTGCATACGCCCATTTCGACAAGCGTCTGAATGAGCGGAGCATCCTCTTTCAGCGTATGTTTCTCAAGATCTGCAGTCCCCTGCTTCAGTTCATCGAATGTAAGTTCGCTGAAATCGCCTTTGAAGAATGTCCTGGCGATCTTAACGGCAGAGTCATAGGCCTCCTGGCCGTGCAGGAATGTGATGACTTCCCTGGCCAGAGCCTGATGCGCTTCTCGAAGTTCAGGATGTTCCTTGTTGCTCTGCTCGAGTCTTTCGATCTCTTCCTTCGAAAGGAAAGTGAGGAACTTTAGATAGTCGATGACTTTGTCGTCTTCAGAATTGATGAAGAACTGGTACATCTCGTACGCCGAGGTCTTGTTTATATCGAGCCAGATGGCCTTGCCGTTGGTCTTGCCGAACTTCTGTCCATCGGATTTTGTCAGCAGAGGCATGGTGAAGCCGTAGACTTCCTTGCCAAGTTTCTTCCTGATCAGCTCGATGCCTGCCGTTATGTTGCCCCACTGGTCCTGTCCTGCGACCTGCAGAGTGACTCCTCTGGTCTGATACAGATGCATGAAGTCGTATGCCTGCAGCATCATGTAAGAGAATTCGGTATAGGTTATGCCTTCTTCAAGTCTTCTTCTGACGATGTCCTTGTTCAGCATGTATCCTATATTGAAGTATTTTCCGATGTCCCTGAGCCATTCGATGTAGCTGAAATCCTTCAGCCAGTCGTAGTTGTTCACGACTTCGAAACCGAATATGTCTTCGGCCTGCTTCTTGAGGCATTTGAAGTTGTGTTCGACTTCCTCGACCGTTATCATCGGTCTTTCGGCATCCGGTTTCGGGTCGCCGATGAGTCCCGTTCCTCCTCCTACCAGCAGGATCGGATTGTGTCCGGCATCCTTTAGTCTCTTGGAGATGAGGAATGACGAAAAGTGTCCGATGTGCATCGAATCGCCTGTCGGGTCAGTTCCTATGTAGAATGTCATGCCTCCCTTGTTCAGGAGGTCTTTTATCTCAGGCGACGACTCGTCCTTGATGAGTCCGCGCCATACCAGTTCTTCATATATTCCCATGATCTACTCCTTCGTCGTATGTTTCGGAGAATAAAGAATGTCGAGACACTTCTCCTTCTCTTCGACCGCTTCCTCTTTCAGCATCTTGGTCATGAGTCTCATCGATATCGCACCGAGGTCGTACGACGGAGCGGAGAACGAACTGATCTCCGGACGCACTGAAGAGGTGTACTTGCTTTCGTTCATGCATATAAGTTCCATTTCGTCAGGGATGACGATGCCGTTGCCTGTCGCCGCATTGAGCGCCGCCAGAGCCTGGGAGTCCCTGTTGGCGATGAACAGCTGGTGTCTGTGGGTCTTGAAATAAGACTTGAGGAACTTGTATGTCGAACGGTTGTCCTTGGATACTTCGACGTATCCTTCATAGTTCTTTCCATGATCCCTGAAGGCATCCTGTGCGCCTTTCCTGATATGAGAGGAAATGACGTCGTTGCGTCTGTCCTGCAGGATGGCGATGTCCTCGATGCCTTTGTCGAGATATCTGCTGCACAGGTCGTATACGGCCTGTTCATAGTCGACATATACCGAACAGATGTTGTCGGATGAGATCTTGTTGCCCATGACCACGATTGGAATGTTGTATTCCTCGAGCAACTTCACCGAATCGTCCAGATCCCTGTCGGCATAGATGATGACGCCGTCCACGCGCGACTTTATAACTTCGTCGATTATCTCCTTGATGTCGGTGACGCCTTCGGTTATGGTATGCAGATAGACGGAATAGTCGTAGATCTTCGCCACGTCGCAAAGACCGTTGATCATCCTGCCGGAGAAAGAGATGGATGTCGCCGGAAGGATCAGTCCTACGGTCGTGGTCCTTGAAAGAGCCAGACCCTGTGCTATGGCGTTGGGACGGTAGCCGAGCTTGGATATCGCTTCCTCGACACGGGTGCGCGTCTCCTGTTTGACGACATTGGAGCCGTTGATGACACGCGAAACGGTAGCCAGCGATACGTTGGCTTCCTTGGCTACTTCATATATCGTTACTTTCTTCATCTCTGTTCACCCTCTGGTATCAACCAGCCCTTTATTATTTCGATGGCCTGTCTGGATACTTCGCCCACAGACAGAGTACTGTTTTCATGTATGTTCGCGGATGCATTCTGATAGTCTTGCGGATTGGCTTCCGGCATGATGCCGGCTGCAGTTTTGTCGTTCCTCAGTTCTTCGATCTTCTTCAGGGCATTTTCATAAAGCTCCCTGGACTTCTGATCGATCGTCTCCATCCCGTTGTAGATGTCTTCGATGCTCAGTTCACTGCTGCTGGCGCTGACCTTCTTCAGCACGCTTTCCAGCACTTCGACGGTTTTCTGCTTGACGGCGATTATCCTTTCGTCTCCGCCGTCCACGACACCCGAAATGAACTGTATCTTGTTCTGAAGTTCGATCACCGTATCGTTGATCGCCCTGATCATTTCCGAGTTTGTCATAGATTATTCTCCGATGATGTCCTCAGGATCCGGTTCCCTGAGTTCGTCTTCTTTCTCTGAGGTCTCATTGATGATCGCCACGACCTTGTCCTTGATCTCGCCGGCATTCTTGCTGATGAAATCCTTGGCTTCCCTGGCTGCCACCAGTGTGGCGTCATGAGCCTTGTCGACGGTCGTAGATACCTTCGCTACGGTATCCAGAGGAGTCTGCACCTTCTCGATGGACTTGTCCACCAGGTCGATGGTCCCGTGAGTCTTCAGCAATGTAGCGTCAACGTTGCCGATCATCCTGATGAGCTTGATCAGAAGCACGATCAGACAGATCAGACATGCCGCACCCAGTACAGGCATGATCTCGCTGCAAAGATTTTCCAAAGCTAACAAAAAAGCATCCATATTATCATTCTCCTAACAATTAGTATTCTAATCGTTTTTGAAAATATTTTCAATAATATGTATGCCTTTTCAATGATTTATAGGTAATTCTTCACCATATTGGCGATATTATATATGTCTTTGCTGGACATGAAGACCAGACATTCGCCCTTATATTGTGCCAGCTGCCTTGCCCCTTCCTCGTCTTCGGACAGGATATGGGACCTTCCGATCATGTCGGCAAGATACGTGATATCGATATCCGTGCCGTCCTGTTTGTCGTCTATCGAGGTGAAATCGATCAGGTAGATCTCATCGGCGAGTTCCAGGGCGTTCTTGAAATCCTCGGCGAAATATTTGACCCTGGAAGCCCTGTGCGGCTTGAAGATGGCGATGATCTTCCTGTCGGGATAACGCTTCCTGGATGCTTCAATGGTGACTTTCACTTCCGTAGGATGATGGGCATAGTCGTCAACGAATATGGTGTCTCCATATTCCTCGACTACGTATCTTCTCTTCGGTCCCACGAAGTGCTGGAGGGCTTCCTCGACCTTTGAATGATCGAATCCCAGATAGTCGGCAAGCGATATGACGCCCAGCACGTCTATGAGAAGATGATCACCCACGAACGGAAGACTGTAATGATATATCAGTTCTCCGTCATGGATCAGATCGAACGACGAGCTGTCCGCAGTCGATACTACGTTATCTATGAAATAATCATTGTCCTCTGTAAGACCGAAACTGTACGATTTTACGGGTATATCCAGCTTCCTGCACCATGGATCTCCTCCGTAGTAGAAGACGACCTCTTTTACGTTGTTTACGAATTCCTGGTAGGCGTTGAAATAGTCGTCCTCATCCTTGAAATAGTCCACATGATCGATCTCGATGTTGGTGATGATCGCATATTCCGGATGATAGCAGGCAAAATGTCTCCTGAATTCGTCCGATTCCACGCAGAGATATTCGGAATCCTTCTCCACGAACCCTTCGCCGTCGCCTATCAGATAAGCCGTTTTCTTGAACTTCGACAGCATCGTCTTGCACAAGGTGGTAGTGGTGGTCTTTCCATGCGATCCGCAGATGCTGACGGTTTTATAGTCCTTCATGAACTCGCCCAGGAATTCATGATACCTGTAGCACCTGCACAGCTGTCTGGCTCTTTTTACTTCCGGGAAGTCCTCCAGGAAGGCGTTGCCGATGATGACTGTATATTCCGGTTTTATGTTGTCCTGATTGAAAGACAATATCGGGATATCGTTTCTTACGAGTTCATCTTCGGTGAAAAAATGATTGTCCAGATCGGAACCGCAGACCTCGTGACCCAGATCGTGAAGCATCAGGGCCAGGGCAGCCATTCCCGTTCCTTTGATTCCTATGAAATAATACATCATTCCTCCTCGGTATCGTCGAAAAGGCTAATGTCCTCATAGTCGTATTCTTCGTTAAGGACATTCTCGTCGTAGTAAGGTATGTCACGGGACTGATCGTCGGAATCATAAAATTCCGTCTGATCTTCCCTCGCCGTTTCGGTTTCATTCTGCTGTTCGCTGTCGACATAATCCATCAGGTCGTTGAACTCCTCGTCCCTGTACGGTTCCTCGTCGAAAGGCATATCGTCCTCGGCATTGCTGTCGTTGCTGCTTGGCATGTAGTTTGATTCATCCTGCTGTCCGTATCCGTATATCGGAGACGTGATGATGTCAAGGTGCGAACTCTCCGGCCTGTTTGTCTGGGTGTCGTCCACTTCCATCTTCGGCTGGATGTTCCTCTGCTTCTCGCCGACAACTCCGAAGATCGGAGACAGCTGGGATGACATCTCGTATTCTTTCTTTATCTTCTCTTCCTCGCTGACGACGTCAGGCTTTACGGTCTCGTCGAGATCTATGAAAGCGGAACCTTCCTTCTTGCGGTAAAGAACCTCCCTGGCATTTACCGGAGACTCGGGCTTTTCTTCATCCTTAAAGATCGGCGTCTCAACCGCCTTTTCTTCCTCTGCCTCGTCGTCTTCGTAATCTTCGAACAGAATATCGAGAAACTTCTTTTTTATTCCAGCCTTCATATACCCCTAACCCTTCTATATAGTCATTATGATCATTCGCCGTCTTCTTCGCTCTCCTGGCCGATCAGGAAATCATTGACCACGCCGTTCACCGGCATGACCGTCTCGAACAGGTTGACCTGTTTCTTATGATAGTCGACGACGTCCTTCGACGAATAATTCGCGATGATGTCATCGTTGCTGATGCTGATGCCCTTGGCCATGAGCAGTATCCGCGAACTTACCGGAACAAGATCCTCGCCGTTGGTATACAGGTAGAATATGACCTCTTCGGATACGAAATATCCCAGATAGTCGTCATCGTGCCTGTATAGATGATAGAAATACGGGATCTCTTCCTTCGCGGAATTGAGATACGTCCCTTCGCGGGAATAGAACAGTTTGCCCTGATCGAAGAAACCCTCATCGGCTATCAGATAATCCTTGTAGTACTTGGAATTGATTATCCCGGATACGTTGATGTCCATGATGATGTTCGATCTGCCGTATGAGAAAGAATAGCTCAGGATGTCAGCCGACTGTTCCTGGGTATCGCTTGGAAGATAATAGTCCGCATATCTTCCGTAGTTGTTTGTGCGTATGACCATCTCCTCCATGTCTTTCGCGAAAGCATCGTCAAGCTGCATGACGGCGTCTTTCGACTCCATGCAGCCCGTCAGGATGAGACAGGCAACGACGAAAAGCATAATTCTTCTCACTACATCATTTTAACATATCGTGATTTTTAAAACTGAAATAATCGGTCCTGCCGATGATGATATGATCAAGCAGATCTATGCCCATCATCCTGGCCGCCCTTGAAAGATTGTCCGTAAGGATCACATCCTCCCTTGAAGGATTGACGTTGTCGCTGGGGTGATTGTGGGCCACAAGGATATACGAAGACTTCAGCAGTATCGCCCTTCTGATGATCTCGTCTATGCCTACGCTCGTCCCGTGCCTGCTTCCCTTGAATACCGTCTCGTGTCTGAGCACCCTTCCGGCCCGGTTGAGATATACGACGAAGAACTCCTCCTGTTCGCTGTAGGCGATGGTGAACCTCAGCCAGTCCACCACCTTCCCGGGATTGTTCAGATCGGGTTCGCTGATCCTGTCGATCTTCGAAAGCCTCTTCGATATCTCCAGTATAGCCATCAGTTCCAGAGCTTTCGCGGACTTTATCCCTTTGATCCCCGTAAGCTCGTCGAATGTCAGGGTAAGAAGATTGCCGAATCCGTTGGAAAGATCGATGATCTCTTCCGCCAGTTCAAAGACATTACGCCCCTTGCAGGCGGACTTGATCACCAGTGCCAGAAGTTCGACATCGCTTAGAGCAGATATCCCGAATTCCATAGCCTTCTCTCTGGGCATGATATCAGTGTTCACAGACAAAATGCTCCTTTCCGAGATGCTTCATCGTCATCTCCAGGCTGTAAGTCTCTTCAGGAATCATCTCGTATTCTCTGACAAGCCTGTTTCCTTCGATACGCTGCAGCTCATCGAGCTGTTCACGAAGAAAAGAATCCGCTTCCCCGTTCAGCAGCAGGCTGTGGGGTATGACGAATACTTCCGATATCTTTATTCTTTTGATGTCGTCGTTAACGGCTTCAAGATCTATGTAGATCTGCCTGTCTTTCTCGTATCTCTGACAGGCTGCGCTTCTTTCTCTGGAGCATGCGCAGATGCTAAGAAGTATGAGTAATGTCGTTATGTTTCTCATCTTTTGCGAAAAGATGATAAAGAACTATGCCTGTGATCGATCCCGCCGTATCCAGCAGCATGTCCATAAGCGAACAGTAGCGGTTAGGCACGAACAGCTGATGAACCTCGTCTGTCATCGCATACAGCGTGCACAACACTGTCGAGATGATGACGGCTTTGTCTCTCTTAAGATCCTTGATATTCATGACCATCAGGATGCCGAGTATCAGATATTCGCTGAAATGAGCCAGTTTCCTCACGGGCTGGGCAAACGTCGCGATGAATGCCGCTTCATCGAACGGGAGTCCTTCCGGGAAGAATACCTTGAGTACGCCCATCATCAGGAATATGACCATGTTGGAAGTGTTCGAAGATTCCGCTCCCGACTGTCCGGACATGAAGAATATCACCGACATCCACGCCATGAGCAGTGCCGGCTTCAGATACTTTTTCATGTCACCATCATAGCACTATGTCAGATACTCATAAACCCTGGAATCCTCATTCAGACTGCTCCTGACATTCGTCTGATATGTATCGTTTCCGACGATGACGGACACTTCTCCAAGTTTCAGGGCGTTGTTGAGGATGCTGACATCGTCCTTCTCGATGGCTATGGATACTATGTATGGCCTGCTGTCTCTGTCATATGACAGTATCTGCCTGCCGCTTCCGTCGTACATGCCTATTATCCTGCAGTCTTTCATCAGAAGATCGCTGACAGGCTTTCCGCTCATGTTGATGGTCAGATAGATGTCGACATACATTCCGTCTTCAAGCGAACCGGCATTCATCTTCACTTCCGAAGCATACAGATCATAGCTGGCCTGTCCTTCCAGAAGCAGCGTATACGCCAGATCGCCGATATCATCTTCAAGCGCTTTTTTATATATCAGCGAACCTTTGGGGATAGTATGCGACATCCTGACGTATCTTCCGACGATATCTTCCCAGGACACATATATGTCATCATTCAGGATCTGCTTCGGTACCTTTATTTCCTTAAGGTCATCTTCTTTCATCATCGTGCGCTGCGATATCTGATGGGATGCGACAAATACCGACACATAGTCCTGCCTGTATCTGATGTACGAACTGATCGAAAAATACAGACACGCTGAAAGGATGATTGACGGGATAACGATCACAAGTATTTTCTTTATCATGTAGACCTCCTGTCTATAATTCACATAAAAACCGCAGATTCCTTGAGATCTGCGGTCATTTATGACGATAGACTGCTATTTAAGGAAGCCGAGAAGTACCATATTGAGCAGTTCGAGATCATCGCATATCAGATGTCCGTTGACGATCTTTAGATGCGGATCCTTCAATGCCTCTTTGTATTCTTCCCTGATGTCGCACCCGTATCTTTCGTTGAAAGACTCTATGTCGAGTCCGTGTATCGTCCTCAGCGACATCATGATGTTCTCGAACATCATGTCCTTCTTTTCCAGTTTAAGATCCTCGTCTCTGCTGTGGTAATCATTGAAGTATCTTTCAAATGATCTTGTATTGGTATAACGGCTATTTCCGATCTTTCCCGAAGCGGACATCGATACGCCCAGGAAGTCGTCATAGTTCCAGTAGGACATGTTGTGCTTTGATTCATATCCATCAAGACAGTAGTTGGACACTTCGTAATGGATGTATCCATTATCCGTAAGCATCTTCTCTATCATCTCATACATGTCTGCCTCCGTCTCGTCGTCAAGGGGTTTCATCCCTCTTTTTCCGAATACGGAATTCTCTTCGATGGTAAGACTGTAGATCGATATGTGAGGGACATTCAGCGACAGTATGTCATCGATGCTTCTTTCAAGCATCTCCATCGTCTGACCGGGCAGCGAATACATCAGATCAACGGAGATGTTGTCTATCCCGCTGTCCTTCAAAAGCTGTATCTTTTCCCTGACCA
>JAGACP010000090.1 GCA_017614055.1 Erysipelotrichaceae bacterium
AGTGCCCGTTCGGTGCGATCATGGACAAGTCGTACATCCTCGATGCGATCGACTACATCCTCAAAAGCAGAAACAATACCGAATTCAAGGTCCATGCGCTGATTGCTCCCGCCATCGCGGACAATTTCAGCGACTATGGTCTTGGGAAAGTGGTGAACGGTCTGAAGAAACTGGGATTCTACGACGTCATCGAAGTCGCCAGAGGCGCGGACATGGTGGCGTTTGCGGAATCCAGGGAACTGGACGAGAAAGGTTTCCTGCTTTCATCGTGCTGTCCGGCTTTCGTCAACTATGTGAAGAAGAATTTCCCTGACATGGTCCAGTATCTTTCGCACAATCTATCTCCGATGGCGACCATTGCCAAGACGCTCAAGGAGGAAGATCCTTCCTGCAAGAACATCTTCATCGGTCCGTGCACGGCCAAGAAGGCGGAGATCACGAAAGACGAAGTGAAGGACTATGTGGATGTCGCTCTGACTTTCGAGGAGCTTGAAGCGCTCTTTGGGTCAAAGGACATCACCCCTGAAGTCCTCGAGGAAGAGGACATCGACCAGGCCACGTATTTCGGAAGAGTATTCGCCCGAAGCGGAGGTCTCACCGAAGCGATGGCCCAGGGTCTCAAGGAACACAGTTCATCTGTTGAACTCAAGAGCGAAGTCTGCAGCGGCATCGATCTGTGCAGGGTGGCGCTTCTGAAGAAACAGAAAGACATGCTGGCGGCGAACTTCGTCGAAGGCATGGCCTGCAGCGGCGGATGCATAGGCGGAGCGGGCAATCTGATGGCCTTCACGAAGAAGAAAGAAAACATCGACAGCTACGCAAACAAGAGCACGATAAAGACCATCGAAGAAAGCGTAAAGGACATATAAATATCGTTAAGAAAAAACTCCGGAATTGTTTATAATAATGTTACGGAGTTTTTGTTTTGAAGCTGGAAGAATTAAGAAAAGAGCTTGATTTAAGAGGAATAGATCTTACCGACAGGATGGCTGAGCAGCTGGATTTTTATGCGCGTTATCTTGTGGAATACAACGAGAAGGTCAACCTCACTTCCATAACGGAATACGAAGACATCATAGACAAACATTTCTACGACTCCCTGCTTTTTGTGGACAGGAAACTTGAAGGGACCTTCGTAGACGTGGGAACGGGAGCGGGTTTCCCGGGCATGGTCGTGAAGATCGTCTTCCCTGAGCTTAAGGTCATCCTGATCGAACCGATAAAGAAAAGATGCATTTTCCTGGAATCGCTGATAGAGAAACTGGGACTGTCTGATATAGAAGTCGTCAACGAAAGAGCCGAAGACCACAGTCTTAAGCACAGGGAAGAATATGACTATGTGACCGCCAGGGCTGTGACCAATGTATCCAATCTCATCGAGATCTGCGGAGCCATGGTGAAGCAGAATGGTTATTTCATATGCCTCAGGGGACGCGACGGAAGGAAAGAGATAGAGGATGGAATGAAGGCCATCAGAACCATGAAATTCGATGTTGAAAAGGTCGTTGATGAAAATCTTTTCAACGGAGATGAACGAGTTATCGCTTACCTGAAGAAAACTGATAAAACTCCGTCAAAATATCCTAGGAAATATAATATAATAAAAAAGAACCCTCTATGAAGAAAGAGATCGTTAGGATAAAACTGGACAAGATCATACCTAACACCAACCAGCCTAGGCTGGATTTTTACGATGATTCGATAAAGGGTCTGGCTGAATCCATCAAGCAGAACGGACTGCTTCAGCCGATAACGGTAAGGAAGAACGGCGTCAACTATGAGCTGATCGCCGGCGAGAGAAGATACCGCGCATGTCTGCTCAACGGAGCGAAGGACATCGAAGCCATCATCATGGAATCAACGGACGAGGAATCCGCGAAGCTGGCGCTGATCGAGAACCTGCAGAGAGAGGATCTCAATGCGATCGAACAGGCCATGGCCATGAAGAAGATCATGAGGATGGAACATCTCACGCAGAACGAGCTTGCGGAGAGGCTGGGATACAAACAGTCCACCGTTGCGAATAAATTAAGATTATTGAAGCTTCCCGACTACATCAAGAAAGCCATCTCCACGGGCATCATCACGGAGAGACACGCAAGAGCGTTATTGAACGTTCCTGAAGAGAAGCTCGAGGATGTCTATCTGACGATAACCAACAGAAGATACAATGTCTCCAAGACGGAGGAATACATAAGAGAACTCACCGAGAAGCAGAGAAACAGAGGCGTTTCCAACAATCTTAAGATCGGTATCAATACGATAAAGGAAGCGTACGACCTGTGCAGGAAGTCCGGCATCGATGCGGACATGCAGGTGACGGAATACGAGGATAATGTGAAGATAGTTATCCGCATGAAGAAATAGGAGGAACTATGGCAAAGATCATTGCGATTGCCAATCAGAAAGGCGGTGTCGGAAAGACCACCACGAGCATAAATCTGGCTGCCGGACTGGCCTATTCCAACAAGAAGGTCCTTCTGGTCGACTTCGACCCCCAGGGCAACGCGACCCAGGGCGTGGGATACAGGGTAGGACTGGACGATCTGACGGTCTATGATGCGATCCTGAGCGACGCCAACGTCGAGGAATGCATCAAGACACTGTCCAAGCCTCCGCTCGACATCCTTCCTTCCAACATCACTCTGGCAGGTGCGGACCTTGAACTGGCAAAGATAGAGGATAAAAGAGAAGAACTTCTCAAACATGCCCTGAGGCAGGTATCGGACAGATACGACTACATACTGGTGGACTGTCCTCCTTCTCTGGGATTATTGAATACGAATGCTTTGACGGCTGCCGATTCGGTGCTCATTCCCGTACAGGGAGAATACTATGCCCTGGAAGGAATAACGCAGTTATTACAGACGATAAGGCTCGTACAGAAGCTGTTCAATCCTTCGCTCAAGATCGAAGGCGTGCTGCTTACGATGTACGACGCAAGGACAAACCTTTCTGCGGAAGTGGGTCAGGAGATAAGGAAGCACTTCAAGGAAAAAGCGTACAAGACCTACATTCCAAGAAACGTCAAACTGTCCGAAGCGCCGAGCGCCGGACTGTCCATATACGACTATGCGCTGAATTCCGACGGCTCGAGAGCCTATGTCGCTTTGACCAGGGAATTCCTGGCGGCCAACGGCGAGATGGAGAACTACAATGGCTAAGAGAAAATCATTGAGCAAGGGACTCGACGAGATATTCGGCCAGAACGTGGAGAATTTCCTTGAGGAGATAGCCAGCGGCGACTCTTCCGTCTCCACCAGCAAGTCCGAACTACCGGTAAAGGACATCAGACCGAATCCTTACCAGCCCAGAAAGGAATTCGACGAGCAGGGTCTCAACGAACTTGCGGACTCCATCAGGGAGAACGGCGTGTTCCAGCCTATCCTTGTAAGGAAGGCTACGGCGGGATATGAACTGGTCGCCGGAGAAAGAAGACTGAGGGCTTCCAAGCTTGCGGGAAA
>JAGACP010000091.1 GCA_017614055.1 Erysipelotrichaceae bacterium
TCTCAGAAAATTATCATTATTTATCATGGTTCTCCACATCTCCCAACAATTCCATGGATCATATGATCTTTCACAGGCAATCAAAAAGTCTCAGGATCGATGAGCCTGAGACTTTGTTCTCTTCTATTCCAGTTCGAACGCTCCCGTATAGAGCTGATAGTACGTTCCCTTCATGTCCAGCAGCTGTTCGTGCGTTCCTCTTTCGATGATGTGACCGTGATCCAGGACCATGATCGCATCGGAGTTCCTTACGGTCGACAGCCTGTGGGCGATGACGAAGACCGTCCTTCCCTCCATCAGGTTGTCCATGCCTTTCTGCACGAGCGCTTCGGTACGCGTATCGATTGATGACGTTGCCTCGTCCAGGATCATGACCGGCGGATTCGCCACCGCTGCCCTGGCAATCGACAGAAGCTGTCTCTGACCCTGCGATAACTGCGCTCCATTATTGGTAAGCATCGTCTGATACCCTTCAGGCAGACGTGATATGAAGTCGTCCGCATTGGCCAGCTTGGCCGCTGCTATGCATTCCTCATCGGTCGCATAGAGGTTTCCGTAACGGATATTGTCCATGACCGTACCGGTGAACAGGTTCACATCCTGCAGGACCATGCCCAGGGATCTTCTCAGATCAGGTTTCTTTATCTTGGTTATGTTTATTCCGTCGTAGCGTATCTTGCCGTCAGGGATGTCATAGAAACGGTTCAGCAGGTTGGTGATGGTCGTCTTTCCCGCGCCGGTCGCACCGACGAAGGCGATCTTCTGGCCCGGTTTCGCGTACAGCGAGATGTCATAGAGCACCTGCTTGCCTTCGACATAGGCGAAATCCACGTCCACCATCTCGATGTCGCCCTTGAGTTCCACATAGGTGGTGGAATGATCGCTCTGGGCGTGATAATGCTTCCAGGCCCATCTTCCCGTATACTCGTCGCTTTCGGTGATGTTTCCTTCATCGTCTATGTTTGCCTTGACCAGGGTGACATATCCCTCGTCCTCTTCAGGCTTCTCGTCTATCAGAGAGAACACTCTGTCGCTTCCCGCAAGCGCCATGGCGATGGTCGATACCTGCATGGAGACCTGCGAGATGGTCTGGGACAGCTGTCTTGACTGCGACAGGAAAGCGATGATGACGCCGATCGTTATCGTCGATACTCCTTTCGTCAGCGAGACGTTAGGTATCTTCAGTACCACGAGCAGTCCGCCCACGATCGCCAGTACGACATACATGATGTTGCCGACATTGGCAAGGATAGGCATCAGGGCGTTGGCCGTGGAGTTGGCGGTCCTGGAATCCCTGAACAGCTGTTCGTTGACCTTGTCGAAATCTTTCTTGGCTTCTTCCTCATGGGTGAAGACCTTTACGACTTTAAGTCCTTCCATCATCTCTTCGATGAAGCCTTCCTCATCGGCAAGAGACTTCTGCTGGGCAGACATGTATTTCGCGGACTTGGCTCCGAACTTCTTCGTCAGGATGAACATCACATATACGACCAGCAGTACGAACACCGTCAGCCATACGCTGTAGTTCAGCATCGAGAAGAAGATGACCGTTATCGAAAGCAGCGACGACAGCGCCTGAGGAATGCTCTGACCCACCAGCATCCTTATCGTCCCTACGTCATTGGTATATGTCGACATTATCTCGCCATGGGTATGGGTATCGAAATAACGTATCGGCAGCGTCTGCATCTTCTCGAACATCTCGTCGCGCAGGGACTTGATCGTGCCCTGTCCCACTATCGCCATGATCTGCGGATAGATGACGGCAGCCACGACGCCTACGATATCGAAGATGATCATGTAGAAGATGATCTCGTACAGTCTGCCTTTTATCGCATCGAATCCCGTGTCAAGACCCGGGATGATTACGGTGTCTATGAGTCTGGCCATGAAGTTGTTCACGATGACCGTGGAAACGGAACTCAGGCATATGCAGATGAAGACGATGACGAAACGGAAGCCGTAGCGGCTGAACACATACGACAGAAGACGCTTCAGGGACTTCTTGTCGATCTTCTTGTCCGAAACGAATCTTTGCGGTCTAGGTGGCATTACAGTCCGTCCCCCTTTCTTCTTGTCTGTGAATCATATACTTCCTTGTATATTCCGTTCAGCTTCATCAGCTCGTCATGCGTTCCATGCTCGGCAACCTTTCCGGAATCAAGCACGATGATCTGATCCGATTCCTCGATGGAATTGACGCGCTGGGCGATTATTATCTTGGTGGTTTCCGGGATCTCTTTCTTGAAAGCCTGTCTGATCAAAGCGTCGGTCCTTGTATCGACAGCACTCGTCGAGTCGTCCAGGATCAGGATTTTCGGCTTCTTCAGCAAGGCTCTGGCTATGCATAATCTCTGCTTCTGTCCTCCGGAGACGTTGGTTCCGCCCTGACTGAGCACGGTATCGTACTTGTCAGGGAACTGTTCGATGAATTCATCGGCCTGGGCCAGTCTGCATACTCTCTTTATCTCCTCATCGCTGGCTTCTTTGCTGCCCCAGCGCAGGTTCTCCTTGATCGTTCCGGAGAACAGGACGTTCTTCTGCAGGACGACGGCGACTTGGTCTCTCAAAGACTTGAGATCGTAGTCTCTGACATCTACCCCTCCCACCAGAACCGATCCTTCGGTTACGTCATACAGACGCGATATCAGCTGGATCAGGGTAGTCTTCGACGAACCGGTGGCACCGATGATGCCGACGGTCTGGCCGCTCTTTATATCGAGATTGATGTCCTGAAGTGCGTAGTTCCTGCTTTCGGCACCGTATTTGAACGACACATGGTCGAACACGATGCTTCCGTCCTTCACTTCCCTGACGCCGTCTTCAGGCGATACCAGACGCGATTCATGCTCGAGGACTTCCGATATGCGGTTGGCCGCTTCGGCGGAGAACGTGATCTGGATGAACACCATCGAAAGCATCATCGTCGCCGACAGTATCTGCACGCCGTAGCTTATCAGCGATGACAGCTGTCCGGTAGTCAGCTCGGTCGAATTCGTGCTGATGATGATCTTCGCCGCGAAGTAGCACACCAGCAGTATCGTTATCTTGATGCACATCATATTGAAAGGATTGTTCAGGGCGAGTATCTTCTCCGCATGCACGAAGTCGTCCCTGACCTCTCCCGAAGCTTTCTTGAATCTTTCTATCTCGTAGTCTTCCCTTACGAAGGACTTGACTACCCGAATGCCCGCAACGTCTTCCTGAACGGAATTGTTCAAGGCGTCATAGCGCTTGAAGATCCTGCGGAATATCGGATGGGAGATCTGGAAGATGAGATAGAGGAAAGTGCCCATGAAAGGTATTATCGCCAGGAAGATCAGCGACATCCTGCGGTTGATGCGGAACGACATGAATACGGAAAGGATCATCATCAGCGGCGTCCTTACCGCCATCCTTATCAGCATCTGGAAAGCCATCTGCAGCTGCGATACGTCGTTGGTCAGTCTGGTTACCA
>JAGACP010000092.1 GCA_017614055.1 Erysipelotrichaceae bacterium
TCCAGATCAGCTTGTGACAGTTCGGGCATATATAGTGAGGAGGCAGCGGATTGACCTCCGTGATGTTCGACAATGTAGCTACAAGGGAAGATCCTACGGATCCTCTCGATCCGACGATGTATCCGTCGTCGTTCGAACGCTTGACCATCAGATGACATACGAAATAAATGACTCCGTAGCCGTTTCCGATGATGGCATTGAGTTCCGTCTCCAGACGCTTCTCGATGAAATCATCCAGCACGTCTCCGTATATCCTGTGGGCATTGTAGTACACGAACTCCCTCAGATACTCATCTGCGCTTATGACGTCGTTCCTGCTGGTGAAAGGCTCTTCGATGATGTTGCACTTCCTGGCTACCGCGAAGGCATCAAGGATCTTCGGAGGCGTCAGCTCGACAGGGAACGGCTTGACGTTGTCGCACATGTCGGCGATGAGATTCGTATTGGTCACGACGATCTCATGAACAAGCTTTTCGTCATCGAGCCATGCGAAAGCATCCTCCATCTCCTTAGTATTCAGGAACCTCTGGTCAGGAGTGACGCTGTTCTTTCTCTTCTCCTTGTCGAAGATGTACAGAGGATGATGGCCTCCGTGTATAGGCATGGCATTGATGTATACGTCCCTGAGGATCTTCTCCTCTTTCAGCACATAGTGGACGTCTCCCGTAGCCACGATGATCTTGTTCTGCCTTTTCGCCTCATCGATGATGTCCCTGAGGTACTGCATCAGCCTTTCCTTCGTGAACTGTCCGCGGTCCTCGTAAAGGAAACGGTAGTTCTCCAGAGGCTGCACCTCGACATAGTCGTAGAAAGACATGACCTTCGCCAGCTCTTCCTTCGATCTGGTGGAAGCCGTCTCGAAAAGCTCTCCGTTGAGGCATGCCGTACCTATCAGCAGATTCTCTCTGTGTTTATTGATCGTATCTTTGAAGACTCTAGGTTCCGCGATGAACTCCGAGTTCTCGTCTTTCGTATTGGCTTTGCCGAAGACCGCAAGCGTATCGGTATTGGATATCGATATAAGCCTGAACAGATCCTTGAGACCCTTCTGGTTCCTGCACAGTACTGTCGTATGGAAAGCCCTGTTCCTGACGAAAGCATCCTCGTCCTGGAAGTTCGCCAGTTCATTCAATGTCTTGACATCGTTCGAAGAAAGATCCTTCAGCATGAAGTTGAAAGACTGCGCCAGCACGTCGGCATCATAGTTGGCCCTGTGGGCAATGTTCTCGTCGTAAGGGATGTTGTAGGCGCGGCACAGGCTTCCCAGAGAATGATATCTCCTGTTCTTGAGGATCGATCTGGAAAGATCCAGGGTATCGATGACAGGATTGGAAAGCTTTTCGCATCCTATCCTCTCAAGTTCGCTGTTGAGGAAGCCCACGTCGAACGACGCGTTATGAGCCACCAGTACTCTGTCCTTTACGAAATCAAGGATCTCGTCCCTGCATTCCGCAAAGGTCCTGGCGTCTTTCAGATTCTCGTCGGTGATATGCGTCATCTTCTTGGTCGTCTCCGACATTTCGATCGGAGGCTTGATGAAGAAGTCCTTCTGTTCGACGACGGTTCCCCTTCTCATCAGTACCGCACCGAACTCGATTATGTAGTCGTATCTGGTCGATAGACCCGTGGTCTCCAGGTCGAACACGACATATTCCATCTCCGAAAGAAGACTGTCGTTCGGATTGTATACGATGTTCAGATACGGGCTGACCATGTTCATCTCGCAGCCGTACAGGACCTTGAAATCCGCATCGGGATCGGCCTTCTTTATCTTTCTGTATCTGTCATACGCTTCATGGAAACCCTGCAGGCAGAGATGGTCCGTGATGGCCACCGCGCGGTGTTTCATCCTGTATGCGGCCTCCACTACCTCGCTTGGCGAAGATACGCCGTCCATCTCCGACAGCTTCGTATGGGCATGAAGCTCCACCCTTCTTTCTTCCGCATCGTCGATCAGCACGTCGATGTCGTCGATGAATTCCAGCTGGTCAGGTTCGAATATATAATCGTTCGCATAGGTGTCGAAACGGTAGTTGCCGTAAAAATACGCGCACTTTCCTTCCTTGTTTTCCTTGAGAGCCTTGAGACTGAATCTCTTTCCCTCGACGAACTTCACCACCACCGCATCGGTCTCGTCCTTGACGTAAAGCGTCTGGATCGTGATCCCGGTCTTGGTCTTTCTCTCGTCTACCTTGAAGATCTTTCCTTTGAACTTGACGCCGCTCAGCCCGTCTTCAAGATCCTCGATCTTTATCTCCGTATATTCCTTCTTCCTCTGACGGTAGTAAGGCTTCTCGGTCTTTTCCTGTTCAATCTGAACTGCAGGCTGTTCAGGCTTCGCTGCAGGCAAAGCCTCCCTTTCCTCCACCTGGATATTCCCGATGACATTCTCCTTGAGCTTCATCTCGATGTTCCTGCGGTATCCCAGATCGTAGAAATACAGCTTGAGATCTTCAAGATCGTGGAAGTCATGTTCGTATTCGTTCCTGTCGGTATAGGACAGTATGAAACCGTCTTCCCCTATGACGGGAACGCATGATCTGAATGAATGATTGTCATGATAGTAGGATTCCAGATAAAGGTTTATCTCCTTTATCGGCAGATCCTGGCTGCGGGCCTTGATGTACAGTTTGAGATTCTCCAGACCGTTCTTCTTTAGATAACTCAGAAGGTCCATGTATATGCCGTAGGGAAGCACGACGTCGTTCTCCGCCTTGATGTAGGCGAAATCGAGACTTTTGCGGTACAAAACATCGACGACCCTGAAATTGTCAAGATAGGCCGCCTTCTCTTCTGTATAATTGTTTTCCTCTATGAAACGGGAGATATCGAAATTCATATCTGTGCCAGCTTTTCCAGAGCATCCTTCGCAGCGTTCTTCTGAGCCTGCTTCTTGCTGGAAGCGGATCCTCTTCCGTAGATCAGACCGTCGATCTTGACCACGACCTCGAATACGGGATTGTTGTTGGGACCTTCGACGGAGACCGTCTCATATACCACCGATCTGCGCGAATCGGCCTGGATGTATTCCTGAAGTCTCGTCTTGTAGTCGAAAGTCTTCTCGTCGACTTCTTCGATGTGTTTTCCCATCAGCCTGTCGAGCAGTTTGAAAGCAGCCGCATTGCCCTGATCGAGATATATGGCTCCCACGAACGCCTCGAACATGTCCGCGATGATGGAATCGCGGTCTCTTCCTCCGCTTTTCTCTTCCCCCACTCCGAGCAGCAGAAAATCATTCAGTCCGTTTTCCCTGACTATCCGGGCAAGAGCCTTCTCCGATACCAGATTTGATCTCCTGGTGGACATCAGTCCTTCGGGAAGCTCGGGTTCGATATTGTAAAGGCGGTATGCGGAATACACCTGCAGCACCGCGTCGCCCATGAATTCAAGTCTTTCGTTATCTTTGAAATCCTCATGCTCGTTGACATATGACGAATGGACAAAAGCCTGACTGATCAGTTCCTTGTCGCTGTATGATATGCCCAGATCATCGAGAAAATCAAAGATTGTCATGACTACATTATACTCTAGCTGATATAGTTTTTCGCAGCCAGTTGGCTGATTTTCTCATAATACTTCCTGTACTCCGGATCATCCTGATTTTCGCTTATCCGATGTGCGTCTTTCCTGGCCGCATCGATGAATTTCGTGTCTTCCACCAGGTTGCCCAGGATGAATGCCGGTATGCCGCTCTGCCTTGTGCCCAGGATGTCTCCGGGGCCTCTTATCTTCAGGTCTTCATAGGATATCTCGAAGCCGTCGTTGCTGTCGACGAGTATCTGCAGCCTCTTCAGGACATTCTCGTCTCTGCTGTCGGTCAGCAGGTAGCACGTTCCTTCATAGTCCGATCTCTGGACTCTGCCTCTTAGCTGATGGATCTGCGAAAGACCGAACCTGTCCGCATCGTATATGACCATGACGGTGGCATTGCGCACATTCACGCCTACCTCTACGACCGTGGTGGATACTAGCACCTGTATCCTGTTCTCCTTGAAGTCGTTCATGATCTGATCCTTCTTCTGAGAATCCATCTTTCCGTGCAGGATGCCCACCTTGTAAGGACTGAACACGTCGATCAGGGATTCATAAAGACCCTGCGCGTCCTTGGCGTTATTGCTGTCCGACTTCTCTATGGCCGCCGCTATCAGATACACCTGTCTTCCCTCTTCCAGTTTCTTCTTTATGTCGTCCAGTATCGTCACGATGCTGTTTCTTTCCACCAGATAAGTCCTGCATCCTTTCCTTCCCTGTGGCATGCTGGCGATGGTGGAGATATCCATGTCTCCATACAGAGACGAAGCAAGGGTCCTTGGTATAGGTGTGGCACTCATCAGGATGAAGTCGCAGCTGTCTCCCTTTTCCTTGAGAGCCTGTCTCTGCTTAACGCCGAAACGATGCTGCTCGTCCGCTATGACCAGACCCAGTTTTCTGTATTCCACATCCCTGGAAAACAGCGCGTGCGTACCGACGATCACATCTATCTCTCCGTCTCTCAGTTTCTCCTTCATCCGCCTCTCGCTGTCCATGGCGCTGTATATCACGCCTACTCTGACACCGAAAGGTTCAAGCGTCTTTCTTAACGATTCATAATGCTGCTTCGCAAGTATCTCCGTAGGAGCCATCAGCGCTCCCTGATATCCTGCCAGGTAATTCGCATAGAGTCCTATTACTGCCACCGCCGTCTTTCCGGAACCAACTTCTCCCTGTATCAGACGGTACATCGTCTTTGGCGAGGCAAGATCCTTCAGAACATCGTCCCTGGCGCTTTTCTGGTCCTCTGTGAGCTCGAAACCGAAAGAATCGATCAATCTTCCGACCTCTTCCAGAGAGAAGACCTTGGCCTTCTTATCGCTGCTGGCGGTGTCATCCCTGAGTATCCCCAGCGCAAGATAAAACCTTAAAAATTCCTCGTATTTGAGCCTGCTTATGGCCTTTGCGAGCTGATTCCTGTCATGCGGTCCATGGATATACTTCAAAGCTGAACGATAGTCTATGAGATCGTGTTTCTTAATAAGATCTGATGGAACTATATCCTCTATCTCATCTTCGCATTTAGAGAAGACATGCTGTATGAGCTTCTTTATCTCATTCTGGCATATCCCCTCTTTCAAAGGATAGTAAGGTATTATCTGACCGGTCACATCCTTGGCATAATAGTTGGAAGCGGTGACCTTGTTGTTGCCGTCGTATCTGCCGATGATGGTTATCCTCTCATTCATGTCTACGTTCCTTATCCACGGACGGTTGAAGATCGTAACAGATATGATCTGATCCTCATAGAGCACCTTGAACCTCGTCGTAGACAGCTTACCTCTTCTGAAAGTGCTCGGATAGCTTGCCAGTTCACCGACGAAGCAGACCTGCCCGTTGACGGTGAAATCCCTGTATGAAACGGCATCCATCTGTTCATAACGGACAGGGTAATACGAAAGGATATCGAGGCTGTCATTCAGCCCCAGTCTCTCGCATATCTGCCTTCTTTTCGGCGTCAGTTTGAGCTCTTCCAGGTTCATCAACATTATTTTATCAAAACAATAAAATTATGTTAGAATAATAGCGCATCCTCTGATGGCGGAACAGGTAGACGCGCACGACTCAAACTCGTGTGGGGCGACCCATGTCGGTTCAAGTCCGACTCGGAGGACCAGAATATATTAAAA